>CAYQRA010000260.1:0-8603 GCA_964419315.1 uncultured Saprospiraceae bacterium
ATCGAATGCTTTGAATTTTTCTTGGCACCAACCGATCTTAATGGAGAAAATCCAAAACCAGAAATGGCACCACATGTCATCAACAACTCTTGGGGTTGCCCAGAAATGGAAGGCTGCAACTCTAGCAATTGGTCTATCATGGATGAAGTTGTCAATAATTTAAAAGCTGCCGGTATCGTTGTTGTTGTTTCTGCTGGAAATGACGGCCCCGGTTGTGAATCCATTAGAAATGCGGCCTCTATATTTAACAATAGCTTTACCGTAGGTGCGACCGCTGCCAATGATACCATTGCGGGCTTTAGTAGTCGTGGTGCAGTGACGGTCGATGGAAGTAACCGGAGAAAACCCGATATCTCTGCGCCAGGAAGACAGGTTCGTTCTGCTGTTCGCAATGGTGGTTATAGTACTTTTAGTGGTACCAGTATGGCTGGCCCCCATGTGGCAGGTATGGTCGCACTAATCATTTCTGCTAATCCTGCATTAGCGGGACAGGTAGAAGTAATCGAAAATATTATTGAAAGCACTGCTTTCCCTCGGACGACAGGTCAAGAGTGTAATGGTACGCTGGGATCAGCTATTCCTAATAATACTTATGGCTATGGAAGAATCGACGCCGTCAAAGCGGTAGAAGCCGCCTTGATCACGGTTTCTACGCAAGAAAATCAAACCACAGATTTTGCAAAAGTCGCTGTTGCTCCAAACCCTTTTAAAGATGAAGTCAACTTCCTGTTAGAAGGTTTTGCTGGGGAAACGGATATTCACATTTTCAATGCTGCTGGGCAAGAAGTATTCCGAGAACAATTAGAAGTTCAAGGCCAACAGAGTGAAACCATTAACCTTTCACAATTTCCTGACGGAATTTATTTCTATCGAGTAGAAAATGCAAAACAAGGATTGAGTGGAAAGCTTTTTAAGCTCTAGTCCTACAAAACATTTGTTTTGACAAACGGACGGAAGGCAGTTGAGTCTTTCGTCCGTTTGTATTTACTCCTTTGCTCCATTCTAATATCAAGATTCCACAGAAAGAGAATTTTTCCGCATCAGGCAAGCATTTTTCAACAAGTTCCGTAAATTTGTATTATGAAACGGTTGTATAATAAAGTTAATCGAGAGGTTTTAAAACAGCAATTGCAAGAAAGTACGGAAGCCCGTACTACGCTGTCCTTTTATCGCTACCTCTCTATTGCGGAGCCCCAATCTTTCCGAGATGACTTATTCCTCTTGTTTAGCGAGTTGGGAGTGATGGGGCGAATCTATATTGCCAAAGAAGGAATTAATGGGCAAATTTCTGTTCCCGATTCTGAGTTTGAACTTTTTAAAACAAAGCTTTATAGTGTAGCTGGGCTTCAGGACATGCGCCTAAATATCGCAATCGAAGATGATGGTAAATCTTTTTTCAAACTAAAAATAAAAGTTAGAGAAAAGATTGTAGCAGATGGATTGAATGATGAAACCTTCGATGTAAGAGAAAGAGGCCAACACATCAACGCCAAAGAATTCAATGATTTAGCTAAAGACCCCAATACCATTATCGTGGATATGCGCAATCATTATGAGACCGAAGTAGGCCATTTTGAAAAAGCCATTTGCCCCGATGTAGAAACTTTTCGAGAAGCATTACCCCTCGTAGAAAAAATACTGGAAGAAGACAAAGACAAGAATATTGTGATGTATTGTACCGGTGGTATTCGTTGTGAAAAAGCCAGTGCCTACTACAAACACAAAGGCTTCCAAAAAGTCTACCAACTAGATGGTGGTATCATCGAGTATGCTCGACAAGTAGAAGCGCAACAGTTGGAAAATAAGTTTATTGGAAAAAATTTCGTCTTCGACGAACGCATGGGAGAGCGCATCAGTGATGCCGTCATTGCCCACTGCCACCAGTGTGGCAAATCTTGTGATACCCATATCAATTGTGCCAACGACGCTTGCCATATTCTCTTTATCCAATGTGCATCCTGCGCTGATAAATATCAGAAAACCTGCTCTGATAAATGCCATGATTTTATGCAATTGCCAGAAGAAGAACGTCTGGAAGTTCGTAAAACGGCCGTTTTCAACGGTACTAAATTTGGCAAAGGTCGCTATAAAGCGCATAATAAAGAGAACGGAAAGATTGAATAGCAGAAGTTCTTAAACCCCTACGAATCCTACCTCAACACCTACGAATGCTCAAACCCTGCGCATTCTGCCCTTATTCCACCTAGTTTTGAAATAACAATCAAAGAAAACCAGCATTGGATTTCATTTGTTCAACCAAAATTAAGGAATATGAAAAACCTCAGATTTGTTTTATTCGCTATGGTCTTGGCCTTATTCATCCCTTTTGCACAAGCCCAATACAATCCTAAAAATTTTGATGTCAATCAAAATACCGTCGTGGCCGTCAGTGGTCTAAAGATGCGGAGTAGACCCAGTCTCAAAGGAAAAGTGATCAGCAAAATTCCCTTTGGGGAAACGATAGACATCATAGATACCAAGCATCATGGACATGACACCTTGGCCAGCAATTATAAGGTCTACTTTAGCAATGACGAATTCTACGAACCCATCCTTTCTGGTTTTTGGGTGAAAACCCGTTATGAAGGAGAAGAAGGATATGTATTTAATGCTTTTCTCTACTACGATTATGATAAGTCTGCTCCTACATTCAACAAAAAAACCGCCTTGCTTTTCGAAGGAAGTAGTTGTTACGACAACCTCCATTACCGCCCTGATTGGCATTGGTATGGTATTTTTGAAAAAGAAGGGATTCAATACCTAGAAAAAGTAAAATTAGACCTTTTAGTAGAAGAATCTGAGTTTGAAGGTTTATTGACGATTACTACGGATAAGGAACAAGCTTCCTTGTTTATCATTGGTTCGCCACGTCCGCTCAAAGAACGTCGTTTGTTCTTTTCTGAATATTTGGGAACAGGAACCACCATCTATCGAGGGGGAGAAATGACCGAACAAGTACTGAAAGATGCCGCTCTGGAAATTCGAGACCAAGAAGGAGAAGACTATCCACTGATCGTTGCGATCGGTAGCCAAGGGGAACAACAAATACTCAATCCAGAGGAGCCTTATCTAAATTACAGCACCAAGATTCAGTGGTTTGGAGATTTGGATGGGGATGGAAAAATGGATTACCTCATTGAGTTTGGAGACAAGACTTCTAGGAACGTTTTGTTCTTGAGCACCAAGGCAGGAGCGGGGCAATTGGTGGCTCCGGTAGGCGCTTATTTTAGTGGCTATTGTTGTTAGAAAATACTTAGATGCAACAGATATCAAGGTCATCAAAGCTTTAGGGGAGCTTTTGATGGCCTTGCTATTCAAAAGATTAAATCTCTGGCATTAGTCAGAGTTAAAAAAAATCAATATTTTACGCTTCGTAATCAAGTGACCAACACACATGGCCAAGAAGCATAAACCTAAGAAAAAAAATACGCGCAATTCTAAAGCAGCTGCCACTAAAACACCCAGTGGGCTCCTTCCTGCTTTTTTCCACAACAAATCCTTGATGTGTGGCCTGATTCTCGTCTTTAGTTTTCTGCTTTATGGCAATACACTCAACCATGATTATACCCAAGACGACGCCTTGGTCATTTACGAAAACATGTATACCAAACAAGGGTTTGCAGGTATTCCCGGTATTCTCAAATACGATACCTTCAAAGGTTTCTTTAAGGTGGAAGGAAAAGACAAACTCGTAGCCGGTGGGCGTTATCGCCCGCTCTCGCTGATTATGTTTGCCATCGAATGGCAATTATTCAAAAAGGCCAAGAAAGGAGCCGATGGCCAAATCGAACGCGATCTCGATAATAATATCATTTACGAAGGCAATACCTTCATTTATCACCTTGGCAATATTTTACTTTATGGACTAACAGGCATTGTCCTCTATCTACTCTTGCTCCGCTTATTCAAAAATGCAGACCCAAGCACTGCTGCTTTCCTTGCCGTGGCGACAACCTTTCTCTTTATGGCGCATCCCATACATACCGAAGCGGTCGCCAATATCAAAGGAAGGGATGAAATTCTGACTTTACTTGGCAGCTTGGCCGCTCTCTTTTATGCCATTCGTAGTTATCAAGATAAAAATCCAGTCCTCTTGATTTGGGCGAGCGTCTGTTTTTTCCTCGCTTTGCTCGCCAAAGAAAATGCGATCACTTTTGTCGCAATCGTACCTTTGGTTTTCTTTATTTTCACTAAGGCGTCGATGAGTGACCTCCTCAAATATTCTATTGCTTTTTTAGGCATCGCTATTCTATTTCTATTTGTCCGAGCAGGGGTATTGGGTTGGGACTTTGGAGAACCTTCTCGGGAGTTGATGAACAATCCTTTTCTGAAGGTTGAAAACGGGCAATGGGTTTTTATGAGTTTTATGGAAAAAATGGCCGTGGTCTTTTTCACTTTAGGTAAATACATTTTACTCCTTTTCTTTCCACATCCTTTGACACATGATTATTATCCGCGAGCCATTGATGCTGTGAGCTGGGGAGACTGGCGAGTTCTTTTAGCTTTTTTGGCGCATGGCTTATTATTGGCTTATGCTTTATTGGGGGTATTCAAAAAAGATTGGATGAGCTTTGGCATCTTGTTTTACCTACTCACTTTATCCATTGTCTCCAATATTGTTTTCCCAGTCGGAACCAATATGTCGGAGCGATTTGTATTTATGCCTTCCGTCGGCTTTTGTTTTATCCTTGCGCTATTGGCCAATCGTTGGGTCGCAGGCCATGAAAGCAAGTCTCCCAAAGGGAAGTCTTATTTTCCAGCGATGATCGGCCTCGGTGTCGTATTGCTTTTATTTACTTTTAAAACCATTGATAGAAATAAGGCTTGGGTAAATAATTTTACGCTCTTCACTAATGATATTCAATATTCTCCCAATAGTGCCAAATTGCGCAATTCTGTAGGGGCCGAACTGTCTATAAAGTCTCAAAGAGAAAGCAACGAAACGACCAAGAATGCCATGCTGCAAGAAGCCATTGGCCACCTCCAAGAAGCGATTCGCATTCACCCCACTTATGAAAATGCTTTCCTTCAATTAGGAAATGCTTATAATTATTTGAAACAATACGACAAAGCCATCGAATACTATGACCAAGTACTCCGACTAGATCCCAATGACCTGAATGGCATCAATAATAAAAGCGTAGCTCTACGAGACGCACACCGCTACGATGAAGCCCTCCAATTGCTCAATCAATTGCGAAGCTTGGGTAGTCCAAAATCGGAGCTAGACTATAAAATCGCCTATGTTTATGAAGAAGCAGGGAAATATTATAGCAGCCTTGGACAACAAGACCGAGCAATCAGTTATTTTGAAAAATCAATACCATTGAGTACCGACAAGGATAAGATGACTTATTTTATTGGTGTCGCCTACAGCCTCAAAAAGGACTACCCCAAGGCAATAGAAAGCCTTCAAAAAGCTTTGTCATTAACAGTGAAGGAAGATAATAAAGTAAATATCTACCGAACCCTGTCTTCTGTTTATCAGGAAGCTGGAAACCCCGCCAAGGCCGCAGAGTATGCCAGATTAGCGCAGTAGGTGGCGGACTAAAAATAAATCGTGCTCTGATCTTTTCTAACTTAAAATAGAAAAAGTCAAAGGACTAAATAAATAACAAGTGAAAGGACATTTATTGACCCTCCTATTGATAGCACTATTTTCTATTGGTGCCAATACAGGAACGCCCTCCAACAAGGATGCTAAAGCAGCTGCTTTGGCAGAAACGGAATGGGTAGAATCTACCTATAACAGCTTGACCCTTGACCAACAAATTGGTCAGTTGTTTATGATTCGAGCCCACTCCAATTTGGGTCCGGATCATGTCGCCAAAGTAGAAAAGTTAGTTAAAGATTATCAAGTCGGCGGTTTATGTTTCTTCCAAGGAACGCCAGAGAAACAAGCAGAGCTGACTAACAAATATCAAGCACTAGCCAAAGTGCCGCTCATGATTTCTATGGATGCCGAATGGGGAACCGGCATGCGTCTCAAAGATGATGGGATGAGTTTTCCCTATGCCATGATGTTGGGAGCGATTCAAGACAATCGGCTGATCTACGATATGGGCAAAGAAATTGCGCGCGAGCTGCGTCGCCTTGGCGTACATATCAATTTTGCGCCAGTGGCTGATGTTAATAATAATCCCAATAATCCAGTCATCAATTATCGATCTTTTGGAGAAGATCGCTATAACGTAACCGCTAAGAGTTACATGTACATGAAAGGCATGCAAGATGGCAACGTCATGGCTTGCGCCAAACATTTTCCCGGACATGGAGATACCGATGTGGATTCTCACTACGACTTGCCGGTCATTACTCATAATAATCAGCGGCTCGATAGTATTGAAATTTTTCCTTTCCGAGTATTGGCAGAACAAGGTATCCAAAGTATGATGGTCGCTCATTTGCATGTGCCTGCGATTGATGCCGTTCCCAATCTTCCGACTACTTTATCTGTTCCGGCGATACAAGATTTATTAAAAAAGAAATTAGGTTTTGAAGGTTTGATTTTTACCGATGGTTTGGGCATGAAAGGAGTTACCAAGCATTACCGATCTGGGGAAGTAGAAGCCAAAGCACTTGTTGCAGGAAATGATGTTTTGTTGTTGCCGCAAGATGTACCGGCGGCATTTAAAGAAATCAAAAAGTATATGGGGAGCGGACAATTGAGCGAAGCACAAGTTGCTCATAGTGTCAAAAAAGTATTGCGCAGCAAATACCGCTTGGGTTTAACTAGTCCACAAAAACTTTCCCTCAGCAATCTTCGATACGAACTCAATAGCAAAGAAGCTTTTGTCCTTAAAAAACGATTGATCGAAAATGCCATGACGATCGTTAGAGATGAAAAAAGTCTTTTGCCGCTGCGAGATTTAGGCACTCAAAAAATTGCTTCTTTAAGCTTGGGTAGTAATAGCAAAACCAAATTCCAAAAGCGTCTCGACCTCTACCAGAAGATCAAGCATTTTCATTCTGAAAAATCGCCTTCTTCTTATCGCCAAAAACAATTACTTACGGATTTAAGAAATTATAGCACAGTCATTATCAGCTTACATGACATGAGCAATTCTGCCAGCAAAAACTTTGGTCTAAATAACACACAGATAGATCTTATCCATCAGTTGAATGCAGTGACCAATGTGGTCTTGGTGGTCTTTGGAAATCCTTATAGTCTTAAACATTTTGATAATATTGGCTGTATTCTAGAAGCATATGATGAAGTGGAGATGACTCAGGATGTAGCAGCACAGGCTTTATTCGGTACTTTTAGTGTCAATGGTCGACTTCCCGTCACCGCCTCTCCCAAGAGTTCTTTTAATGCGGGCATCAGCACGAGCAGTCTTTTTCGCATGGGTTATGATACGCCGGAAAGTGTTGGACTCCATTCGGGGGTGTTGAGTAGAATCGATGGAATTGCAAAGGAAGCAGTGGATGGAAAGTCCACTCCGGGTTGTGTAGTTTTGGTAGCAAAAGATGGTAAGATTGTTTATAATAAAAGTTTTGGCCACCACACTTATAATAAGAAAAAGAAAACACAGACCGACGATGTATTCGATCTCGCTTCGCTCACCAAGATTTTATCGGGCACCATCGCGGTCATGAAATTGCAAGAACAAGGCTTGCTCAATATTTACCAGCCCATCAGTAATTATTTACCAGAACTAAAAGGAAGCAATAAAGAAAATCTTTTATTGCAAGACATCATGGCGCATCGCGCTCAATTGACGCCTTGGTTGAAGTTTTATGAAAAAACGATTAGTTCAAAAGCCTATCCTTCTTCCTCTTATTATCACAAAAACCCAGGCGGGGAATTCAATACGCCAGTCACTGAAAAACTATTTTTAAAAGATAGTCAAAAAGAGGAAATCTGGAAAGGCATCCGAGACTCTCCATTGCGTAATACTCGCGAATACAAATACAGCGATTTGGGATTTTACCTCATTGCCCAAATGGTAGAAAGAGTGAGTGGCAAATCATTAGATCGTTTTGTGGAAGACGAATTTTACAAGCCCCTTGGACTGAGTTCGGCGACTTATAATCCTTGGAAAAATACTTCGCTAAATAAAATACCACCAACAGAAGAAGATAAATATTTTCGCCGGCAACGCGTCCACGGCTACGTTCATGATATGGGGGCAGCCATGCTCGGAGGAGTGAGTGGCCACGCTGGTTTATTTGCCAATGCCCAAGATGTCGCCATCTTGATGCAAATGCTTTTGAATAATGGCTATTATGGGGGACATCAATATTTAAGACCCGAAACGATCCGGTCATTTACAAATCGACACGGAGAATGTACGCGAAGAGGAATTGGTTTTGATATGAAAGAATTGCAAAGTGATCGAAGCCAAAACACTTGTTCGTCCGCTTCTGTTTCTACTTTTGGTCACTTGGGTTTTACGGGAACCGTTACTTGGGCCGATCCTGAAAATAATTTGATCTATGTATTTTTATCCAACCGCACTTATCCTTCCATGAAAAATAACAAATTGAATCGAGAAGATTTCAGACCTCGAATTCAAGAAGTTATTTATGAAGCTATGCATGACTGAATGACCCCGCAGGGTCAAGTGCGACAGCGCTTGAAATGAAGGAACCGCGCAAGC
>CAYQRA010000261.1:0-8583 GCA_964419315.1 uncultured Saprospiraceae bacterium
TTTATTAGAACTGGTGCCGTATAATGCGCCCAGATGAGAAGAGGTTTTACTTTCAATTGTTCTTGGATCAAGGAGGTTTTCTGAAACAATCAAAGAAGCAATATCCTGCTTTAATATCCGACTTAGTTTGGTAATAATTTGTTGTTTGGCTTTTTGGATCAAGGTATCCCAGTCTTGTCCTGCCTGATGCGGGACGTTGATCATCGTAAACCAATTTTCACAACCTTCTGGAGCATCGCTGGCTTCGTATTTTTTAGTGATGTTGATATAAACAGTTGGATCATCGCTGATGCTTCCTTTTTCGAGGCAGTCAAATTCGTGGCGATAATCTTCGCTAAAGAAAATATTATGAAGACCAAGTTGGGAAAAAGATTGCTTGATGCCCCAGTAAAAAATTAAGGCAGAGGTCGATTTAGGTTGAGCCAAAGTTGACGCTGGATGTTTTTGTTTAGGGAGTAGTTTTTTGTAAGTGTAAAAAATATCCATATTACTGACCACCCGATCAAAAGCTAAAAATTGCTCTCCAATAATTAGACCTTTGACGGATTTTTTGTCTACCTCAATACGATCTACTTTTTGATTAAAATGAAAACGGACGCCTTTTCTCTGCGCCAATAAAAATAGACTTTGGGTAATACTATGCATGCCTCCTTTCGGGAAAAAAGCGCCAATCTGATGTTCGAAGTGGGGAATGATATTGAGTAAGCCGGGGACCTTATAAGGATTAGATCCGTTATAGGTCGCGAAGCGATTGAAAAGTTGTACCAGTTTTGGATGCTTTAACTGCCGTTCGTTGACGGCATTCATACTGCTAAATAAATCCAATCCAGGAATACGAACAAGAGCTTTGAGTACCTCGAAGCTCCACCAAGTCTTCCATTTGTGGAGTGATTTGTTGAGGAAGATTTTACCCGTTACCTTATATTTTCGCTCGCTTTCTGCCAATGTTTGGTGAATCAAGTCTGCATCGACCTTTAGTTTACTGGCGACTTCACGAGCAAAATCTTCGATTTTTGCATGTGCCAAAAGCTGCGTACCATCTTCCCAGAAATAATGACAAACGACCGGAAGCCGTTGATAAGTAAAATGGTCTTCGATCTTTTCTCCCGCGATTTGAAAGAGTTCTTCCACATACGACGGCATGGTAAATAAAGAAGGCCCTGCATCGAAACGAAAGCCATCATTAGAGAATTCAGATAGCTTCCCGCCAGGATAGGCATTGGCCTCAAAGACTTCCACCTGATGTCCCAAACTAGCCAGACGAACCGCACTTGCGATTCCCGCGATTCCCGCTCCAATGATACCAATGTGTTTTGCCTTTCCCAAAGTATAGGTTTAATTTTTTATCAAAAGGAAAGGTAACAAATAGAATGGAATTTGGTTGGTAATTGAGCTAGTCAATTTATAGAGAAGGAGATAGATGCTAAAAGGAAAATATGATTTATATCGAATTTTCGAGGATCAAAAATTTGGAATTCTTTACGTTAGATGGTCGCGAATTAAGGAGTGGGAGGCCAGACAAGATACTGTTTGACTGGAAGGAGTTTATCTTGTCTAGCGTTTTTTGCTTCGTTTTTTTGGCAATGAAAAAAATGAAGATTCCTTTGATTTGAAAAATCAATGGTATTATACCCGAAGCCTGTTGGAACCTAAGGTGGCCTATTAGTAAATATTGGGTGGAGTTATAATCCTGAATGATTCATGATTGAAAACAGAAAGCTTTATTCTTAAGCTTCCTCCAATTCCTTCATTTCCACCAAAGGCAACTCTACATAAAAATCAGTCCCCTGATTTTCTTCCGTAACAAAGCGGATTTTACCATCCACCGATTCGATGATGTTTTTGGAAATCGCTAAACCAAGGCCTGTACCAGAGCTTTTAGTCGTGAAATTAGGAACAAAAACTTTGTCTTTTTTATCATCTGAAATCCCCGTACCATTATCGCTAACTTTTACGGTTGCCAAATCGTCATTGAGATAAAGAGAGACTTTTATGATACCATGACGATCATCCGGAATGGCTTGGATGGCATTTTTGATGAGGTTATTGAAAACCCGCATCAGGTGATTTTTATCCGCAAAAACGAAATATTGTTTTTCTGGCAATTGGAGGGTCATTTCCATATCCTCTCGTTCTTTACTAAAAAGAAGAAAAACCGAACTGACCAATTGATTGAGGTGAATCTGTTGGTTTTCTGCGCGAGGCATTTTGGCAAAATTAGAAAACTCAGAAGCGATCTGTGCGAGGTTGTCGATTTGTTCAATCAAAGTGCCTGCGACTCTTTTTAGGAGGGGTTCGATGTTTTCTGGATTAGACCGAAAAGCATGTTGTAAGTATTGAATACTCAATTTCATTGGCGTCAGTGGGTTCTTAATCTCATGGGCCACTTGCTTGGCCATTTCTCGCCAAGCACTTTCTCGCTCTGATTGAGCGAGGCGATTGGCACTATCATCCAATTCCATGATCATTTTATTATACTCGCCGATGAGCGCTCCCAATTCATCTTTGCTTTTCCATTCCAGCGGCTCATTGGATTTACCCAATCGAAGCTGTTTAAGCTTTTCTCCGATTTTGGCCAAGGGCCTGGTGATAGAATTGGCCACCATGATGGCAATACCCCCAGCAATCAATAATAGGAAAACATAGACGTTGAGTAGTGTACTCATAAAAACGGTGATATCCGATCTCAGTTTTCTTTGCTTCGAATAATAAGGAAGTCCCAAATAAGCAATTGTATTATTATTCAAGTCACTCAGTGGAACATAAGATGCTTTATAGGTGAGTTCACCTACCTTTTCTTTTTCCTGAATGTATTCTGATAAGCCTTGCTTGGCCAATGCCTGAAAAGCCAGCGCAGGCATCCAAGGAGCAAGTATGCCTTTGTTGAAAATGTCTCCTTCTGAGGAATTTAGTAGGCGCCCTTTTAGATCGTATAAGTTGACATCAATCCGGTGAATTTTCGAAATTGGGACGACCATTTTTTGGAGGTCGACGATAGAATCTCTACCAGAGATGAGCAATTCGATTTCATGCTGTGCATCCGTCAGTACCGAACTCGTTTTTCGTTCCAAGCGCGATTCATGGTATTCCTCGGAAGAGGTTTGGAAAAACCAGACGGTTACAAAACCAATGATAATAAAGGACACGACGATCAAGGAAATCACCGAGAGTTGAATCCTATTTTTTAAAGAGGGTTTACTCGAAATAGAAAAGCTAGCCGTGTTGGGAAGGATTGGGAAAAGTGTATTGAAAAAAGCAAAACCCAATACCAAACTGATCAACATTCCAAAGATGTAAGAGAAAAGAGAAATTGCTTTTAAGAAAGTTTCTTTTTCTCGACCCAATAAAACGATGACATCATTTTCTCCATGATACACCAAGTCGGAACGATTTTCATGAATGAGTTCTATATTTTTGCCCGGGCCGGGAATATTTGGAATCGTGAGTAAGGGGCCATATACTTTCCCTTCCGAATCTATACGTTGATTGTCTTTATAGATGGCATATTCATATTTTCCGAGCTCTTTTAGGTTCTTGTATTGTTTGTCGATGAGCAGTTCCGTGTATACTTTAGAGGGTTCCCTTCTTTGTCTGATAAATTCAATGAACAAAGAAACGGGATTGTCTTCCTGTTCTTTGGCAGGTACGTCTAGTTTGACAATATAATTGTGTTGGCCATTTTCATTCGACCAGAAATGCAATTCTTTGTCATAAACACTTTCCGACTGATTCAGTTTGGTAATGATGTTAGAATAGGATTCATCCTGATTCTTGAGTGCTGACTTTTGGTATTTATTAAAAGCACTAACTTGATAATCGTAATTATAAAATAAATAATTATCGTCGATGTAATATTTATCTATTTGCTGTTTGATCTTTTCGTTTTCTACCTTAAAAGGATAAGGTTTTGAAAATTCATTTTTAAGGAAATCATCTGCCTTAATTCTATCCTTTAATTGGAAAAATGCTTTTTCTGCAGCATGATCTCGAAGTACGGCCAATTGTTTGGCATAGCTCAAACGGATTGTTCGATCGCGAAATGCATTGTATTTGAAAAGTAGAATAGAGGGGAAGGCGGAAAGAATGACTAACCAAACCACCAGCCAAGTAAAGGTCACCACCTTACTATCGATAAAGAGATCGAAGATCTGAATAAAGACAAAAGCAATCAACAAGATATAATGAGCCGGCAACAAAAGATCGAGCAAGTAAAGCAAAGGCATGGCGGCTAAAATAGCAACGCCCAATGCGCCCAATCGCGAAGTCCAGTTGAGTCCAATATTTACAATCGTAGTCATCATACGATGACTGAATAAATACAAAGCCATCAACAAAATGATGACCCCTATGATCGCAATCAAGCTATAGCGATCCAGATTAAAAACATTGTCAAAATCAAAAGAAATGGTGGTATTGAAAACGAGTGTTTTAAAAACGCCAGTGATCAATAAGATCCCGATTAGGATTGCCCAATAATTGAGGGCCGTATACCAAAACTTCCAAGACTTGCGCAAGTGTCGATAAGAAGGAACTTTAAATTCTCGATAAAAGAAAAGAATGATCCACAAAAGCAAAACGATATTGATCAACAGATCTCCAAGAGAACGACTAATACTCGTATCAAAGTTTCTATAAAAAATAGGCAAGACCGTAAAGTAACCACTAAAGTCAAAAAGGACCATCAATATCCGAGCACCAAAAAGACCACCAATCAAAAGCGCGGTGCCCTTCCAGGGCGATTTGCTTTTGACCCAGTTCCTAGCCAATCCATCTAGGAAAAAACCAAAGAGGAGGAGGGCCGCTAAAAAGAGCGCGAGTAGGCGTTGAATATGAACGATGTTCGTTACATCTTGCTGAGTAGACAAATAAGCAATCGGACTTCCGTTTTTACTTTTGATCGGGAAGCCAGAAACGGTTGCATTGACCGTAATCTGATCAGGGATATTGACATCCGCAGAAAATTTATGTTCCAAATATTTACTATCCAATTGATAGGAATACTTAATTGGAATCATGGCAATAATCGTATAAGCACCAATTCGATTGTCAATGAATTTTTGGCGAATCATTTCATAAATCCCATTCTTCAAATGCACCAATTTATGATCTCGTTCTGGTCCAGCACTTTTCACTTCACTATTGGGCGGAAGCGCAAAATTATTGGTCCAATAGATCATTGAATCTTTCTGATAAATCGAAATGGTAAAACTTTTGGAAGAGTAATTCTGTAAATAGGAAAAGTCATCTTCAATCTGAGTAAAAGAATTATTGTCGATGTCACTCAATTGACGATGAATAAAATCTTTGTCCTTGAAGAACTGATCTACTTGAGTTTCTTCCGTTTGTAGATGCTGACTAATCGTTTGGGAATACTTATCCAGCTTATCCGAAGAATGGATATAGAAAGCAAAGGCAAAGGCAATTAAAAATAATATACCCGAAAGACTGAGAATATAGTAAAGCCGTTTTGTCATATTTCGATTTCGCCGAATTCGGTAAAATGCAGAATTGCTATTTGTAATCTGGGAGGCCGCTTTGAGCTGCGCTCCAGAGGTTCAATATTTCTGATTACTGGTCGATATTTGATCCCCCTACAAAGGGAAGCTAATCCTAAACCCAATAGCACTAACGGAAGAATGGGATTTATGGAGGGACTAAACACTGCTTAAAAAATAAATTCCGATTTCAATTTTGCCCGCGAGTCAACCAAAGGGAGAATTAGGGCAAAAGTGGAATTGTCACAAGGATTTATTTTTTGAGCATCACTAAACTAATATATTAACACAAAATTTAATCCAAAAGTACCGATTTCTATTTTTTTGACCTATTTCTTTGGGAAATGATAGTCATTTGGGCTGTTTTTGGAGGTGTTTGGGAGGATTGGGAATAGCTTCTTGGGTAAATAGGCTATTTTTCTTTTTTCATTTCTGTTTTCGTCTTTCTTATTCTTTTTTTCAATCCATTGAAAAAAAGGAGACAATTACCTTCAGAACCACTAATCAATCGAGATCTTTTTCGGATTCGTTCGAACCAATTTTTGGAATAGCGAAGCATAGCTGGATTGGAAGTGACTTGGAAATTTGGAGAATCAAAAGTAGTATAGACCGCATTGGTATCTTTTGATTGTATCAGTACAATATTATCTGTGTTGTTGATCTCGTTTTGGTAAAGTTTAAATTTTTTGCGTGTCTTTTTATTTTTTGGTGGGTTTTGTTGGAGGCTCCATTTGTTCTCCTTTAATGCCATTTCTTGTATTCTTTGAATAAGTAAGTGAAGTTGTTCACAAAGAATAAAGGCATCTGTTTTTTTGGCAAAAACATTATTATCGTGGTAGTATTCTATTTGTTTCAACAAGTGATCCAAGATACTTTCTTTCCAAAATTCAATAGCAGGAATAGCTTGATAGCTAGTCCAAGAAATTTGTTCCTCTTTTAAAACTGGATACTTTTGAAGCATTTGATAAATATCAAATTTCTTCCTTTGAAACCCGGGCCATTCCCATATGGTTCTAGCCCAGATAAATAGCTTAAAAGCCAATAATTCAGGCGAGAGAAAATAATAAAAAATGGGTAAATCATTGGAGACATAATAGATTATAGGATTTTGAGATTGTCCCAATCGCTCCATGTCTGTATTGATTGATTGAAGGTAGTCTTCTAGGCTCTTCGGTTTTTTCTCCAATGCTTTAAAGTAATACATCGTGTGACCAGAATTCTTTAGAAAAAACTGGTCAAGAGAGATTTGATAGTGATGTGCTAAAAGGTAAAGTTCTTCTATATTGAGTTGAATATCGCCTCTAATTCGTTTATAAACGGCACTCGAGCCAAGACCTAATAGTTGGGATAAATCAGCAACGAAATTAGTTTTATTAGCACTTTTTTCTTTGATCAGTTCAAATATTTTTTGTTGAAAAACAAGGATATTCATTAAAGCTTTTTTTGTTTGGTATTGTTTTGACGCTTTAATGTAGTTATTTTGTTTGAAGGATCAGAACATTGCCCCTCTTTTTATGGAAAAAAATGCCAAAAGTAAATAGTGTCTATAAGAGAGAAATTTATATGTGTTTTCTCCCAATGAGACACAAATTATTTTGGAAGTATAGTGTTTATGCATTTACCTTTGGATTGTTATCCAGGGTAATGTTGTTTTATAACCTTTAAAATTTTATTATGAAAAACATAAACACTAATCCTTCCTTCTTTTCTTTTGATAAAGGATTTTTTCTAGTGCTATTGGCTATTGTTTCTTCCTTGTCAGTATACGGAAGTACTACCGATTGTATAAAGTCGATCCGCTTTAAAGTACTCCTTCAGGAAAGTAGAGCTATTTCTACGGATACGGATCCCAATACTTTGACTACCAAAGATTTCCTCCAAGCAAAAACCAATACTTCCACCAAAGAAGTAGAACTTTGCATCGACCAAAACAATGAAATAACGATTACGACCATTTATGAAAACGACCTAGAAGGCAATAAATTTTACCACAGCCCAATCGCCAAATCCATCGTGTCCAGCCAAGGAGTTTTAATCTACGATGCTGCTGGACAACTAATCGACAGCCCGGAATTGGCCCCTTCCGATGATCCCATATCCTACACTGTAGATCAAGACCAATTGGCTAGTTACGGTTTAAAACCTTTGCTTTCTGCTTTTACTCCGGGCCAAATGCAGGACTTGACCAATATGGGTTTACAAGCTTGGGAACAAGATGGCATCTACTACATGATGAACAACGATAAAGATGTCATTCTCGATCCCACACAAAACCAAATGTCCTATAAGTTTTATGAAGAAGGGCTACTACTATCCAGCAAGACCGAGCAGTTTTATGATCTGGGAAATGGCTATAATATCCCTTCCCAAGTCATCGAAAAAAGATATGGCCCACTGTCTACCGCAGACATCATGGAATTTACCACTACCACCACTTACCTACAATATCAGGTGATCGAAAATGGAAATACCATCGTAGACTATACCAATCCCAATGATCCGCTAAACGGCATTCAGAGCAGAGGCAAGGCACTAAGCTTTGACTCCTATACCCCAGAAACACGGCCAGAGCCTGTCTTCACGCTCTATCCCAATCCCGCCTCTGATAGAGTGATGCTCGATCTTTCCGTTATTGACTTTTTAGAAGAAATTTCCTTCTCCATCATTGACGTAAGTGGCCAAGAAATGGCCACTCATCAGATTAGAAGCCGCCAAGGATTGGCCCAATTCGATATTGCCCAACTCCCCAAAGGCATCTATTTCCTACAATCCAATCATCCCCAATGGACCATCAATAAAAAGTTTGTAAAGAACTAGCCTCCCTTGTTTAGGCGGTACATTCCCTTACCGCCTAAATTATTAATCTAGGGCGCAGCTCAAAGCTGCACTCCAGATGGAGGCTACAAATATCAAATTCGATCAAAAAAATCTGCGGAATCAGCGTGATCTGCGGGAAACAAAAAACTAAAAAAAATGAAAAATATACTAATCCTCTTCTTCACCTTCACCCTAAGCTACTCCTTCGCTCAGACCACCACCAATGGTCGAGGCCCCGGAAATACCACTACGACTACCGACGATAGCAAAC
>CAYQRA010000262.1:0-4307 GCA_964419315.1 uncultured Saprospiraceae bacterium
TCGTAGCAAAAAAGTCGCTAGTGATGCAAGTTCCGGTGTTCCTCAAGGTCTGACGGTTTGGGATCATTACCTCTTTGGCTATGTAGCGGATTATGGTACTTATGCTTTTGATATGAATAATAAAAAAGCAGTGAAAAGTGTTCTTCCAACTGCTGAGTTTTTGGATCGCTCGAAAGGATCCATGAACCAATTGTTTTTGACGGAGTTATCTCCGGGAAAATATCAAGCCGCTTTTTCTAGCTATGATGTAGATGCTGGAGAAAATGCTTTTACTATTCTTCCTTTGTTTGATGAAGCGCTACCAATCAGTTCGCGCATCCCTGCTTCCGCTCGGAATAATAATCTTTTGGTCTTTAAATATAAAGATGCTTCTTCGGCAGTTGGAATAGATATGGCTCAAGGAAAATCAATTGCGATTCCTGCTTCCGTAGCCAGCAAGCCTGTACAAGAAATTCTTGCTTGGATGAAGAGTCAAAAGTAAAGCGAGCGCCAATCAAACAGCTTCTTAGTCTTTTTTCTTAAATGAATTGTACTATTTGGAAAAATTGCTTTTAGTCCGAACACTGACAATATACCAAAGGCAAATAGGTGTATATTGTAAGTGTCGTACTGGCAATACTAGTCGGCTAGTGCGGTAAAAAAATAGGTACTGTTCTTTATCTCAAAATCCACTCCCTATGCAAGATCAATTCCTCTGGCGTTTCCTTCTTTTATCTGTTCTATTTTTCTTTATTGGTACGGGAGTAAATCTGGCTCAGACCCGCGTAAAGGAAATGACCAATGAACGGATGGGGACCATCTTAAAACAAGAGATTGGTGAAGTGGAAGGAAGTGCTGGTTCTTGGCAGTTTGTTTATGGTGAGTATCCGGTGATGGTGATTACAGATGAAGCGGCCAATCGCATGCGTATTTTTTCTCCGATTACAGAAGAAAAATATTTGGAACCCGATCAGTACAAAAAGATGTTGGAAGCGAATTTTCACACGGCATTGGATGCCAAATATTGTCTGTACGAAGGCTTTGCAATAGCGGTATTTACCCATCCGCTCCGCGAACTCACCAAACACCAATTGATAGACGCCACGGCACAAGTGGTCAATTTGGCGGCAACCTTCGGTACGGCTTATCAGAGCACTGGTCTTATCTTTTCTCCTCGTTCAAAAGAAGAAGGAGGAGCTCCTAAAATTAATGAGAAACCCAAGAAAAAAAGTTAAAGCGAAGACTAGTCTAGCAAAGTCCATTCGCCATCTAAGCCCTGTTGTAATTTGACTTTCCTCTTTTTTTGATTTGGATTTTCCTCGCTAGGTAGGTAAGTGATTTCTACGGTTTTATTATCTAACCAAATGGGCGTGACCGGACCATAATCTAACAACTCCTGATCGAATATTTTTTCCAGACCATTTTCTGTAAAACCCAATAAGCCAACTCCATTGTATTCAAAACCAGCTATTAAGTCAAGATTGGTGATGACGAGGTGTTTAAAATCTGGACTGGCTTTTGGGTAACCAAAAATATCAATTTTCTTTCCAGATTTATCATTGACTAAGATGTAGCCGCTCCACTCGTAACCAAAGACACGGAGTACATGGTAACCCATTTTGGGGATATAATAAGCGTATTGATAGGCATGGTCTCCGGTCTCCATCATCAAGTCTTTATTCTCAAAAGTAACTTTCGAACCGTCGAGTAGCGTGATAATAGTACGCTCTTTACTTTCTTGTACCCACCTCTGATTGATTCTCAATTGCTTTTTTCTGACTTTTTCTTTGCATTCATGTGCTTGCGGATTTTTGCCTTCACTTAGCAATTCCATACAATCATCATAAGGAGAAGAAGACTGATCAACCACTGGCGCATAGAACTTGACCCCCCCTCCATAGACCCAGCCAATTTTTCCACTAGCTGTTTCTACTTTTAGCCAAGGCTCATTAAAAAGTGTTCCTCTTAGATTGATTTTTTCGGTAAAATCACTTTTTTCTTCCAAGAAAGTCAAAGCGCCTCCTTCCGGTATTTCCTCCACGATTTCAGATTTTTTATCTGCCGAAGCTCGAACTCTCAATTGATCAACCCAGGCATAAAGTTGGACTTTATTGGGGGGATTGTTAGGAATAGGCTGTTTTTTTTGGACGGTATCTATACTTGTGGCTACTTCAGTTTGACGGGAGTTTGTATCTTTACAAGCACTAAAAACCCCTGTAATTGTTAAAAATGCTAAAAATAGAGTGCTTCTGATAATTTTATTCATGCTTAGTGCTTTTTTAAACAACTTCTTTGACTTTAGAAGGGAATTTATCAAAGAATATGGAAGAATTACAACACAAACGTAAAAAACCCCAGAAATTTATGTGGAAACGAATTTTTTTTATGATCCTATCTTGCCTCATTTGTTGGCAAATCTTCGGGCAACGTTCGGATCGCTTGGAATATATCGACAAGTATAAAAAGATTGCTATCGCTGAGATGGAACGTGCGGGAGTACCGGCTAGCATCAAATTAGCACAAGGACTACTAGAGTCCAATGCAGGGAAAAGTACCTTAGCCAGAAAAGCCAATAATCATTTTGGAATGAAATGTGGCTCTGCTTGGAAGGGAAAGACCTATGCTAAAGAAGACGATGATTATGATGCCAATGGCAAACTTATTAAATCTTGTTTTCGAGTGTATAGAAATGCCAAGGCTTCTTATATCGCCCATTCAGAATTTTTACGCGATCCCAATAAAAATTACCGCTATGGTTTTTTATTTCGAATAAATCCAAGAGACTATAAAGCTTGGGCGAGAGGATTAAAAAAAGCAGGCTACGCGACTAGCCCAACCTATGCTCAGAATTTGATCAATACCATCGAGACCTATAAGCTGGATCAATACGATCGAATGAGTGAGGTAGATGTAGAGGTGGGAGAGGTGATTGCAGATCTGCCAACTGTCCCTTCTGTCAATGGCGTAAAAGTTGCATTTGCTAATACGGGAGAATCAGCAGCGGATATCGCCTTGCGATCTAATGTCTCTGTGAGCCGGATTTTGAGATATAATGAAAGAATCAATGACGCCTCCAAAGAATTGAAAAGAGGACAGCGGGTTTTCTTGCAACGGAAACGATCTAATTTCCGAGGAAAGCAGAAATACCACTACGTCAAATCTAAAGAAACGATGTTTTCCATCGCCCAGCAATTTGGTTTGCGCTTGTCTAAATTGTATAAGAAAAATAAAATGGCAGAAGGCAGTCAACCAGCAGAAGGAGAGAAATTGAAGTTGAGAGGATGGCGGGTAAGTACGCCACCACGCTTGAGCACTGCCCCTCCAATATCAGAAGACGAAACGGAGTTTGAATGGGAAGGAGAAGGCCCTAATAATAATGGAGGGAATAGTGATTTTGAAATTGAATTTGAAGATCCGGTGGTGCCAGATATAGAAGATACCGAGACCCCTCCGGGAGAGCGAGTATACCATACGGTTGCTGCGGGAGATACCCTTTTTGGTTTGGCTAGAAAATATGGAACGAGTGTAGAAAAAATTAAAAAGATGAATACCTTAGCAGGAAATGTCATTAGTATCGGACAGCGCTTGCGAGTACAATAGGCTCTCTTGTAAGCTTAAGCATAGTCAGAGAACCAGCTTAATGTCTTAGTGATTAAAATTGAACTTCATTCAAAAAAAATAAAAACAAAAATGAAAAAGTATTTTTTAGGATTTTTATTGGGCTTCTTTTTTCTGGGAAATGTCACCGGACAGGGTTTTGCTTTTGGGGTAAAAGGAGGGCTGACGGTTGGTTTTCAGCAATGGAATACGGGTACGCAAAGAGACGCTTTATTGACTTATCATGGAATTGCTTTTTTGGAATCGGTTCCTGAAGATAAAGCCTTTTCTATTTTTGCTCAGTTGGGGTATAATAGGAGGGGAGGAGCGATTCGTTCCCGTGCTTTTAATTGGATTGATCCGAATACCGGTGTACAAAGAAGGTTTACGGGAAATACGACCAATTATATTTTTAATAATGTGGCTTTGTCTTTAGGGGGTAAACAGAAGAAGAGTATTGGAAGTGGAAATACACAGGCGTATTATATGATTGGGATTCGAGGAGAATTTACGGTGAATACGAATCTACATATTTACGAAGAACGAAACTTGCTTTTTGGCAGACCTTTTTATCCGATTGATGCTTATGTCCAAAAATTTAATTATGGTGCAATCATCGGTGGTGGACTTGAATTTCCTTTGACGGATCTCATCGGAATGATTTTAGAGTTTACGGTCAATCCTGATTTTTCTAAGCAATACCGCCAACCTCCGATTGCCAATGTTTATAA
>CAYQRA010000262.1:4317-8567 GCA_964419315.1 uncultured Saprospiraceae bacterium
ACGATGCAAACCTCGGATTTGGCTAGCCAGGAATTAGGCAATACGAGCTTGGAACTCACTGTTGGATTTCGCTTTTTGAGAAAAATAGAATACATCGATTAGTAGAAGATACTTCTGGAAAGAAAAAAGAAAGGGCTGCCTGCGAATTGCAAGGCAGCCCTTTTCCATTAATTGCATGAGTTTTTTTTGAGCTGGAGCCTGGGACATCTTTTGATCCGATTCGAAAGACGTCTTTTTTAATTCTTCCAATAAGGAGCAGGTAATCAATAGTGCATTGTTAGTGTCCCTGCTAAAGTGTGTTCAAATATTGTTGTTTTGCTGTCCCCAATCGAGAATGTTGTAAAGACTTATATAGAAGCCTACTGCATAGTGCAGACCATAGTGTTTGTTTTGTGAGGGAAAGCTAAGTGAAGGGATTAAGCCTTCGCTTTATATACCGGTGTTTAGTCGGAACCCAAAATGAGTTTTATTTCTTGTTGCACTGGTATCCATCTTCCAATCCCCTTTTTAGGGTGTTTGGAGAATTGGCCAGTAATTGCCTGAATGTTTATAGTGGATGTTTCAGTGTTTCGTGTAAGGTCAAAGTCTTCTGTAAGCGGGTAGCGGTTTCCTAAGCCGTGTTGAGGGGAGGTTCTTTTTACTAAGAAAGGGAGGAGGTGGGTATTTTGATAATTAATACAACACAAAGATATGGGCAAGTGCGAGGGACAGCAATACCATACAGAGGGTATTTAATGGATGGGAAATTAAAATATCTGTCTAGCGTCGTTATTTGATTAATTCGTTGATTATCAATTGATTAGGTTGGTGGAAATCATTGCTTTTTTCTTTATAACGTATTTTTAAGTTATAAAACTTTAAAAAAAGTTGATAAACTAAAAAATACGTTATACCTTTGATTTGCAAGTTCAGCTATTCTTAAAATAAAACAGACACATGATCCGTCCATGATTAAATCGGTAGGACAGAATGATCCCAAAGGGTCGAGTAAAACAGTACTCGAAAGGATAGAACCGCAAAAGTGGACGGGGTGACTCCACAGGAATGACTATTTAATCATGGTAAGTACCATGTGACCATAAATAAAAGTAAAACAGACACATGAAACGGTTGACAAAAGTAGAAGAAGAAACCATGCAGATCATCTGGAAGTTGGAACGATGTACCGTAAGTGATATTCGAGAAATCATTGCAGCGGATCACCAAGGAAAAAAGCCACCACACAGCACCGTCTCGACTATTGTTCGCAGTTTAGAGGATAAGGATTTTATCGACCATAAAGCTTATGGACGTACTTATGAATACTTTCCCATCGTCGCAAAAGAGGAGTACAGCAGTCGCACTTTGAAAAAATTTGTTGCTGATTATTTTGATGGTTCCATGCAAGACTTGGTTTCCTTTTTAGTAAAAAAGGAAGACCTAGATGTTGATCAACTCAATGAATTATTGGACAAATTAGAAGACCCTAAAAATTAAAGCCATGCTTAGTTATTTATTTGAGGCCGGAATTTGTTGGCTTGCATTTTACCTTCTTTATATGGCTTTTTTGCAAAAAGAAACCTTCTTCCACCTCAATCGCATTTATCTTTTAACTACCCTCGTGCTAGGTTTATTGATTCCTAGTTTTAGTTTTTCGCTGTGGCCGATTGCACAAGAAGAAACGCTGGGAATGGCTTACTTCCTGCAACCGATTACCGTTACGGTTCAAAATCTAGAATATAGTATGGAAGCCATTGTTATCAATGCCGAGGAAAGTGCGACTTTCAATTGGCAAGGATGCTTATTGCTGATTTATACTTTGGGGGTCCTGGCTTCCTTGTTTAAAATGTTATTTGGATTATTCCAAATCGCTCAGCTATACTACAAAAGCGAAATCATCGACCGCAAAGCTTACCGTCTAATCAAAACGGAAGAAATGCATTCTCCTTTTTCCTTTTTTAATCTGCTTTTTTGGAGTAAAAAAAATAGACTAGAGGAAGAGGACGAACGCCATATCCTTCAACATGAATTGGCGCATATGCAACAGGTGCACAGCATGGACGTGCTCTTAGTCGAGTTGCTAAGTATTTTTTTCTGGTGCTTACCGCCCGTTTATTTTTATAAAAATGCTTTGCGCAATGTACACGAATATTTGGCGGATGCCGCTGTATATCATAAAACCCCTAAAAAACAATATGGTCAACTCTTATTAAAGCAAGCACAGTCCGGACCTGCTCTTGCACTTGGCCATTCTTTTTTTCATTCACAATTAAAACAACGTATCATTATGATGACTAGAAATAAATCGAGCCGGAAATCCCTGATTAAATATTTTGGCTTATTACCCATCGTAGCCGTATTGCTGCTGACTTTATCTTCCCAAAATACGAGTGAAACAGGCAAAGAAAATTTAGACCCTACTTCCATTTTTTCAAATTCCTCTTTCCTTACCAAAGCGGATCCCTTCGATCGTCAAAAAATACTTAAACGCTTTGCTACGATTGTGGCTAATTTGATGAAGACAGAAGGTTGTGATGCCCGAGGGGAGGTTTGCAAAGAATTTGAAACAGTGTATACAGAATTACTCAATACTTATCCAGAAGAAAAAGAAACGATTCTAGAATTGGCTCAAGAAGCGGTGAATCAATCCGATGCTCCCATTGCTTTTATCGAGGAGGAAGGTTCTCCAATGCCTCGTTTTATGGAGTCGAAAGATGGACGTGGCTTTGCCGTGGTAGAAGAAATGCCTCGCTTCGCAGGCTGTGAAGATTTGGCAAAAGAAGAACGCAAAAACTGTGCAGTCAAAAACATGTTGGTACATACTTATGAAAATATCCAATATCCAAAAGAAGCTAGAGATAAAGACATCCAAGGGACGGTAGTTGTTCGTTTTTTGATTGATGAAAAAGGAAAAATTATTGATCCAAAGATTGTTCGTTCCATTGGTGGAGGCTGCGACGAAGAGGTATTGAGAGTGATTGGTACAATGCCTGATTTTGTTCCTGGGCGTCACAAAGGAAAAGCGGTGAAAGTGGTCTTTAATTTACCCGTGAAATTCAAATTAGAAGGAGAGGCAAAAGAGACAGTTGTTGAGGAATCTGATTTTAAGCCTCGGTTCCCGGGTTGCGAAAAAGAAGAGAGCGAAGCAGCTAAAGACCAATGTGCCATAGATAAGCTGATTACTTTTTTGATAGGCAATATCCAATATCCTAAAGATGCTAAAGCACAAGGAGTTGAAGGAGTGGTGGTCTTGCAGTTTGTAGTTGGAAAAGATGGAGTGTTGAAAAAACCGAAGCTTGTAAAATCTGTTGGTTATGGATGTGACGAAGAGGTGCTTCGAGTTTTTGATATCATGAAAACAGACGTAGGTTCTTGGGAGCCAGGTCGAATGAAGAATGGAGAACATGTGGCAGTAAAATACAACCTACCGGTCGCTTTTCGATTGGAATCGAAAGAGAAAAAAGAAATCGCCAATCCAACTTTGAGTTTATCCCTCAATAATTTTAAAGCTTATCCCAATCCAGTGGATGATCAACTGACAGTTCAATTTGATGCCAAAGCAATTCCGACGACAATTATTTTGACAGATATCGACGGCAAAGCGATCTCTGAAATTCAATTGCAAAATTTTAACGGTCATTATGAAGGTCAACTCGCAATTGATAAGGCCATCAGTGGAACCTTACTCTTGCAAGTCAAACAAGGAGAACAAGTTTTTGTACAAAAGATTTTGGTGCAGAGATAGCGAGCAGGTTTAAACTGCTTTACGGAGAGCAATAGGAGTAGCAGGTGAAATGCAGCTACAAGGTCGCTTCAAAAATAGGGCTTAAAGATTAGACTTAAACGATAGTCTAAGCTTTAAGCCCTAAAATTTTAGAACCTTAAGTGTTTTACCGTTAGGGAATTATTGATCAATTGATTGAGGGAATCAATTCCAATTTTGAGGTGCATATGCACATACTCTTCGGTTACTTTTTTATCACTCTCCTCTGTTTTTACCCCCTCCGGAATCATCGGAATATCCGATACCAAAAGTAAGGCACCCGCAGGGATGTGGTTTTTAAAAGCCGCGACAAAGATAGTAGCTGTTTCCATATCTACCGCGATTGGTCGCAAGGTACGAAGGTAAGCTTTGATGTCTTCCCGGTGTTCCCACACTCGTTTGTTGGTTGTATAGACTGTTCCAGTCCAGTAATCTCGATTGTATTCTCTAATCGTAGTAGAGATGGCTTTTTGTAGGGCAAAGGCAGGTAATGCTGGCACCTCTGGTG
>CAYQRA010000263.1:0-8554 GCA_964419315.1 uncultured Saprospiraceae bacterium
CTATTATCCTTTAATTTCATCTTCCTTTAGTCAGGCTAAAATATGAACCACCAAAACTAGTTAGATAGTACACAAAATTATAAACCTAAAAGCTTAGCAATAATACTGCGTTGAATATCAGAAGTTCCGGCGTATAAGACGCCACCGATGGCATCTCTTAGATTGCGTTCTACGCCCGTATCGCTGAGATAGCTTTTTCCACCAAAAGTTCTCATAGTGTCAAGACTAGAGGTGATAAAGGATTCACTCATGTGTAATTTCAACATTGCTGCTTCCAGCATGGCGGAATCACCACTTTGTTTCAACCAAGCTGTTTTGTACAATAATAGTCGAGACGTTTCTAGTCGCAATTTCATATCCGCGATTCGATTTGAGACCGATTGAAACTTTCCAATGGCTTGCTCAAACTGGATTCGTTTTTTGGCAAAAGCAACCGCTTCCTCCAATTGGCGTTCCATGGTTCCCAATTGGCTGGCCAAGATACAACAACGATCGTATTCAAGAGAATGATTGAGGATACTAAAACCCAAGCCTTCACTACCTAATAGATTTTCGGTAGGAATCAAACAATCTTTAAATTCCAGATCTCCGATGGGGATACAACGCATCCCCATTTTATCTTTTCTTTGGCTTTGGTGAAAACCCGGTGTATTTTTTTCCACTAAGAAAGCAGAGACCCCCCATTTTCCAAGTTTGGGATTGGACTTGGCTAAGACCAAAACAAAATCGCAAATTGGGCCAAAGGTAATGAGACATTTTTTGCCATTGAGGAGATAGCCATCTGCTACTTTCTCGGCACTCATTTCCATACTAAAAACATCTGAACCTGCATTGGGCTCCGTCAGCGCATGCGCTCCAATCATTTCGCCACGCGCCATCTTCGGTAGAAATTTTTCTTTCTGTGCTTCGTTTCCGAAATGTAAAATCGGCGTTTGCACCGTCCACATTTGAGCATTGAGGCCGAAGGCTAAACCATTATCTTCGCATCCATAACCGAAGCCTTCCATCGCCAGCATCGCCCTCATAAAGTCGACTTCCTCCAAAGTTCCGCCATAAGCCTTTGGCAGTGCCAAACCTTGGACACCAAAGGCTGCACATTTTTTCCAGAGATCGTAGGGGAATTTTTGGGAGGCATCACGTTCTACAGCATCTTCGTTCAAGGCCGTACTCGCAAATTGAGTAACTTCTTTTTGGTATTCTAAGTACTCTTCGGGCCAAGAGAAATCCATATTTTCTATTTGTTACTGGATGAGGAGTGCTTAAGTAGCAACAAACATAAGATTTAATTCTTTGTAAGTTGTTCTCTATTTTTTTTGATCTAAGACAAACCTCCAGTGTCGGTTTGTCTTAGATCAAAATCTTTTAAAATTTATATCTCATAATCCCTTTAATAGCAAATGGAGTTCCAGGAGTAAAGTGAATTTCTTCTACGCTCTCCCGCTCATCAAATAATCTTGACTCGGTAGCAAATTGCGTTTCATTCCATTCGCTATTGAAAAGATTTTCGATAGCAATTCCAAAATTGATATTTTTTATCTCATAATTGATATTATAATCGGCAATAAAATATCCTTTTGCCACAATGCTATTATCTTCATTAGCGGCGCGATCTCCGAGGTATCGAAATTGTAGGCCAGTATTAAAATTATTTTTCGAGTAACTTAGAGAGGCGGTAGAAGTCATTACTGGTGCCAATGGAATGAGGTTAGCTGATTCAGGTTCTTCTACACTTCTTGCGAAAGCATAATTAAAGTCTCCACTAAAAAAGAGATGATCTGAAATTTGATAACGTAGCCCAAAATCTAGTCCTATCCTTCTACTTTTTCCACTTGGCTCCACCACACCTTCGTCACCGACATAAACAAATTCTTGTTCTAAGAAAAGATACCAAAGTGCTACGGTGGTGAAAATTCTTTTGGCAGGTTTAAAAATTGTTCCTAAGTCTGCACCATAAGCGGCGGGTAAGATAGATTTATTATCCTGTTCCAAAACCACGCGCGCATCATTGGAGTGAAAACCAATTCCCGTTTTGGCAAAGAGTTGAACAGAGTTGCCAAGGTTATAAACCAAATTCAGTTTAGGGGAAACGATTCCTTTGCTTAAGGTTTGATTATTATAAAGAGAATCTAAACTATTGAGGTAATTAAATTTGAAGAAGTCAAATCGAACCGAAGGCTCTATTAATAAACTTCCGACATCAAATTCCGCTCGGGCAAAAGCATATAGATTTTTTTCATCCACATCTCCCAATTGAATATTGGTGAGTGTGGTCTTTCTATTGCGGCTACGAGAAAGTTCATTGCCATCAATATCATCGCTACGTAGTCCGACTCCCAACTGCGTTAAGACAGTGGTATTATTCAAATAAGAAGATCTATTCCAAGAACTTTCGAAACCAAAAATTTGTCGTTTTTCCTTTTGTCGAATTTGATCCGCATTGACAGGATCATTTAGGAAGAACGTAAAATTGGAGTACAGCTCAAAATCATAGAAAGAATAATACATTCTGTGCTTTAAAAAAGTATTATCATCAATGACTTGATCGAGGTCTAAAGCCAAATTAGTTCGTCCAGTTTTTCCTCCTTCTGTATCATCTACCGCTCCAAATCTGGTTATAGTCCCATCATCTACAAGCCTTTGCGGGATTTGCCCAGAGGCATCCCATTTACTGGTAAAGTGAGAAGCGACGAAAGAAAGATGGCCAAAATCTCCTAGCTTCGCATGGTATTTACCCATGATATTATTTCTCAAAAACTCTTGAGAAGATTCGAAGGGACCATCGGTGAGCATGTATTCTGCAGCAACATAAGCGTTTTGATTTTCTTGATCTAAAAGCTTAAAAAGTCCTACTGTTCGGAAACTATTAAAGCTACCAAATTCCAATCCTATTTGTGAACTTTCTATTTTGTCTTTGGTCTCAAATCCTACATAACCCGCAGTAGTAAAGTTTCCTTTTTCTGCATAATAAGGTCCTTTGCCAAAATCAATTTCTTGGATGGTTTCTGGAATAATAAAGTGGAGATCGGCATAGCCTTGTCCATGCGCATGGGAGACCATATTGACGGGCATTCCGTCTACCGTGATATTAACATCTGTTCCATGATCAATATCAAATCCTCGCAAAAATATTTGTTCCGCTTTTCCACCACCAGCATGTTGGCCAATAAAAAGCCCCGGAACTTTTCTCAAAACATCCTGAGCAGAATTGACAGGAGCTAACTCTAAATCAATTCTAGAAATTACATTTACGGTCTTTGCATTTTGTCCCACTACGATCTCTCCCAACTCAAAGATAGCCTCCTCTAATTTGATAATAATTTCTTCTTTTGCTTCATCTATTGTCATATGATAGGTTTCATATCCAAGATGTAAAACTTGAAGAGAGTCTCCAATCGGTACTTCTTGAAAAGTAAATTTTCCAAACTCATCAGTATGCGTATGAAGATCAGATTGTGGCAATAATAAATAAGCACCTACAATAGGTTGGTCGGCATAATTGACGACCTTGCCAGAAAGGGATTGACTAAAAAGATAAATAGGAAAGACAATACTACAAAAGATAAGGGCAGCTGTTTTCATTTTAGATTAGGGGTTTCGTTTAATTTTTTTTTGTTAAACAACAATCTAGTATAGATGTTTAAATCATTCGAGTAGAAAGGTAAGAATCTGTATCAGATTTTACCTAATGTTTAGTACATTTTTTTTAGTTAGTTTTACAAAATCCAATAATAACCAGAGTTTCGTATATCTTTAGGCTTAAGCTTAAACTAATCTAGTTAATAGCCGTCATAACTCGAAAAAATACTCGAAAAATAATTATACAACTGTATTATTGTACATTCTATATTGAGACGAAACCCAATAACGCTAGAGAACCATCAAAAAAATATTCAACATATTTAATCGTGCCGAAAGACTTAAGTTTTTCTGGCTATCTATCGCCATTCTAATTACCGGTTTTTTAGAAGTAGTTGGCGTAGCATCCATTCTTCCCTTTATGCAATTGATTGCCGAACCAGATGCCTTGGCGCAAAGTTCGTGGCTAAGAGCCGGTTATCAATTCTTTGGTTTCGAAGATCAAAAGCAAATGCTTATCTCTTTCGGCATTGGGATTTTTATCCTCTTGGCATTTACCAACGGCTTTGGTATATTCACTGCTTGGCTACAATACAAATATTCATGGGGCATCGCCCACAACCTCAGCGTCCGTTTATTAAAAACCTATTTGGACAAACCTTATAAGTATTACCTCAATACCAATACTGCCGACCTTAGAGCCTATATCATTTCTGAGGTCAACAGCCTCACGGGTGGTGTGATCATCCCGATCATCGAACTATTTTCCAGAGCCTTTGTGTCGATCATTATTTTTATATTGCTATTAAAAGTCGACGCCAAAATTGCTTTGGTGATGTTTGGCGGATTGGGTTCTTGCTATGGCTTGATTTATCTTTCTCAGAAAAATTTTCTAAAAAGAGTTGGCGAACATCGAATCAATATGAACTTGCTCCGCTTTAAAACGTTGCAAGAATTACTCGATGGTATCAAGACCGTCATGGTTTATAATCAGCAAGACTTTTTCTATAATCGCTTTCACCATGCTTCCAAAGAATTTTGCAATGTACAACCAAAATATAATTTAGTATTAGCGGCTCCGCGCTATATTCTCGAATTTATGGCCTTTGGAAGTATCCTTATGATCACCATTTATTTATATATCAATTCTGGAGACATTAAGTCTGCTATTCCACGTTTGAGTTTGTATGCCGTGGCGGGTTACCGATTGCTACCAGCGCTACAAAAGGCTTTTGCTGCTGCTGCAAAATTGCGACACAACTTCCCAGTGTTGCACAACTTACATGACGACTTGGTTTTTAGTTTAAAATATACCGACGAAGCAAATCCTCCGATTAAGCCCATGGATTTAAATTATAAAATCGAATTGGACCAACTCCAATTTGCCTATGATAACATGGACACTAAAGTCATCAAAAAATTGAACCTTCAGATCGACAAGGGACAGACCGTTGCCTTTATCGGTTCTACGGGTTCTGGAAAAACGACTTTGGTCGATCTCGTCGTTGGCTTATTGCATCCGAGTGATGGAGGCATTAAGATTGATGGAAAAACGATTACCAAAGAAAATACAAAATCTTGGCGCGCTAATTTGGCTTATGTTCCACAAGAAGTTTTTCTTTTTGATGATACGGTATTGCGCAATATTGTAATGGGGATAAGCGAAGCGAATATTGATTTTGCACTTTTAGAAAAGGTGACGAAGATGGCAGGGATTTATGATTTTATCGACCAGCAATTACCTAAAGGTTTTCAAACCGGAATTGGAGAAAGAGGCGTCAGACTCAGCGGTGGTCAAAGGCAAAGATTAGGACTCGCCCGGGCTTTGTATTCCAATCCCTCGGTACTCATTCTCGATGAGGCCACCAGTGCCTTAGATAGCATCACCGAAAAGTCCATCATAGAATCACTCAAGTCCTTGCCCAAAGATATTACGACCATTATTGTCGCTCACCGTTTATCTACGATCAAGCATGCGGATTGCATCTTTGTTTTAGACCAAGGAAAAATTATAACTCAAGGAACTTACGATACTTTGGTTCTTACAGATGATACTTTTAAAACCATGGTAGAACTTTCTTAAAACCAAAACGACACTATATATATATACATCACTCTCAAAAAACGAATAACTGTTATCAAAACGATCAACTAGTCTTATGAAATCGAAAATTACACCACTCACTTCCCTCTTTCCTTTTGCTTTTATTTTATTGTTCTTAATGCCTTCTATTAGTCAGGCCCACTCTCCTGACCAGAGTTATTTATACCTCAGGATTTATAAAGAGGCCATCGGTGGGCGTTATGAAATGACCGCCAAGGATATGAATAAAGCCTTAGGCTTAAGTCTTCCTGATGTACTTAGCATGGAAGACATTGCGCCCCATCTACCACAGATTCAGCAATACCTAATTAGTCGTTCTTCTTTCGAAGCAGGAACGGAAAAATACAGCGTCCAATTCAAAGAACCTACCATTCTCCATTTGGAAGAAATGGAAGATTTTGTAAGATTTCATTTTGAATTGACTGGAGTCAAAGTGGTGCCCGATGCGATAGACATTGGCTATGAAGTTTTATTTGACAAAGACGACAAACACCGAGGGATGCTCATCGTGGAACACAACTGGAAAGCAGGGATTGTAGACAATGAGGCTTTGGTCGCCAATATTTATAGCCCCAGCAATACCAAACAAGAACTTTCTTTGAAAGATGCTTCTCTTTGGAAAGGTTTTGTGGCATTAGTCAAACTCGGCGTTTGGCACATCTGGATTGGGTTGGATCACATTCTTTTTATTGTGGCCTTAATTCTTCCTGCCGTGGTTCGCCGTAGAAAAGATGAACAAGGATTTGCTACCGGCTCTTGGATGCCCGTCGACAATTTCAAAGCGGCCTTTTTCTACATCCTAAAAATCATCACCTTTTTTACCATCGCCCACTCGATCACTTTAGCCTTGGCTTCGCTCAATATCATCAACTTATCGTCGAGAGTCGTAGAATCCATTATCGCTTTGTCGATTGGCTTGGCCGCTTATCATAATATTACGCCCATTTTCAAAAGTAAAGAATGGATCATTGCTTTTGGTTTTGGCTTGTTTCACGGATTTGGATTCGCAAGTGTTTTAGGAGAAAAAGGCTTGGGAGGCGACTATATGGTTTTATCTTTATTGGGTTTTAATGTGGGCGTAGAACTGGGTCAAGTTTTGATCATCTGTATGATCTTTCCAATCCTCTACCTCATTCGTAAGCATAAATTATATCCACAATTAATCACTTATGGTTCTGCTTTATTGATCTTTATCTCTTTGTATTGGTTTATAGAAAGAGGCTTCGAAGTAGACTTGCCATTGGGTGCCTATTTTTGGAATGCCTATAATTCTATTTTGGGTTAAACAGCTTAATCAACAGGGTTCATGGATCCAGATAAAAAAAAGAACATTAGAAAACCTTCCATTCTCAGTCAATGGAAAAATCGCAAAAACAAAACAAGTAGTTCAAAGGCGATTACACCACGACCAGAGGATCAGGCCGCTCTTCCGAGCAGTGGACAGCAAAGACTTTGGCTGCTACAAAAACGCTATCCGGAAAATTCTTTTTACCAATATGCACACCGCTATAAAATCACAGGCCAACTAGCCCCTCAACAATTATTACAAAGTTTTCAATTCCTTATTGATCGCCACGAAATACTAAGAACCAATTTTGTAGAAGGCGAAAAGGGATTGGAATTAAAAATAAAAACAAGTGCGCCTCTTGCTTTTCAACATTTCGATTTAAGTCCACTTTCTGAGGAAGAGGCGAAAGAAAAGGCGGCAACGATCACTCAGGAAGCTTGTCTAAAAAGATTTGATCTGGCCAAGGATTTATTGGTTAGAATCAGTCTCTTAAAATTTTCTGAGGAAAAACATGAGGCAATCCTTTCGATCCATCACATCATTGGAGATCGATCTTCGCTGCTCCTACTCAATCAAGAATGGTTTGCTCATTATAAAGCTAGTCTGGCCACTACCGCATTCTCCTTGCCCGCATTAAAAATTCAATATGCAGATTATGCGTTCTGGAAAAATACCCAAAGCACCAAAGCCACGGACCTCGACTACTGGAAAAATCAATTAGCTGGTGAACTTCCACTATTGGCTTTGCCAAGCGACTTTAAGCGACCCAAAAAATCCAACTTCAAAGGCGCCACTTTATCCAAAAAACTTTCGCCGGGTTTATCCAATCAAATTCGCCAATTGGCCAAAGCATATCAGACCACCAATTATGTGGTCATCCTGAGTGCCCTAAAAGTTTTGCTCTACCGCTATACCGGACAAAAAGATATTTTGATCGGCAGCCCTTTCAGTACTCGCGACAAAGTAGAACTGGAAAAGCTCATTGGCTTTTTTAATGAAACCCTCGTTTTGCGTTCCACGCTTTTTGAAGACCTACCCTTCCACGCTTTGATCGACCAAGTCAAACAAAGCACTATGGATGCCTTGATTCATAAGAACGTAGCCTTTGATGAATTGGTTAAAATACTCCAACCAGATCGACATGAAAACATCAATCCGATTTTTCAAGTCATGTTTGTTTATAATGGAGTCAATACTTCCTCCTATGGTATCGATGCTTTACAAATCGAAGAAGAAAGCCTTGACCTAAAAGTTTCTAAATTTGACCTTACCCTTTTTGCCAGCGAACAAAACGATCATCTCGAAATAGCCATAGAGTTTGCTCAAAGCCTTTTTCGAGCAGATACAATTCAGAGAATGCTACAACACTTATCAATCATTTTAGAAGCGGTAAGCCAACAAAGCAAACAAGTCCTCGCAAAAATACCTTTGCTTTCTCCCTCAGAAAAAGAGGAACTTTTAAATACTTGGAACGACACCCAAAAAGAACTTCCTCCGCAAAAAGCCATTCATCATCTAATCGAAGAAATGGCTCGCTTGCATCCAGAACAAAGGGCGGTCATTTACCAAAACCAACAAATCAGCTA
>CAYQRA010000264.1:0-8549 GCA_964419315.1 uncultured Saprospiraceae bacterium
AACCGAAACATTGCTGAAATCCCATGAAGTATCCTTTAGGTATAATCGCCTTTACACTATCTATTGTCCTAGCTAATTGGTTTCCCTCTTCTCCGAAGACGGATTTTCCTCCTTCAACTAATATTGCTTCTACAATTGCTGACCCTTCAGCAAAGACCTCCGCTATGTTGAGTTCTTCGGTGAGTTGTAATATTAATGACTCCCTAATTTTAGCGGAGATTTATAATAATAATGGAGGAGCAGCAATGATCTGGCCTTTCCTCTATTGGTGGAACCCTGCTTTTACACCTGTATGTGACTGGGAAGGAATCACGATGAATAGCAGTGGCTTTGTTACCAAAATAGAACTTAATGCCATAGACATGTTCGGTACGCTCCCTTCAAACTTTGGAGATGGAAACCTTACTCAATTAGAAACCTTTCACATTGCCAATAATGATCTAAGTGGTACCCTACCAGATTCTATTGGAAGTATCAGTCCCCTGACTTCCATGTGGATTGATGGCAATAATTTCTCTGGCTCTCTTCCTGAATCTTTTGGTGACCTAGATAACCTCGAAACTTTTTTCCTCGACGAAAACCAATTGACCGGAAAAATACCCATCTCTTTTCTCAACATGAGTAACCTTGAGTATTTCGAGTTCTTTGATAATCTCATCGACAGCGTACCCGATTTGTCTTCAATGACCACCATTAGACCCAATCGTCTGGTGATGCAAATCAACCGACTTACCTTCGATGATATCTTACCCAATTGGGGACCTGCTCTCAACGATAATTATTTCCCACAAGATTCCGTCAACGCTCCCTATACAGTCAACCTAACGACCGGTTCCAGCTATACCCTTGATCTTGGCTTTGACAATGCGATCACTACAAGTACTTATGAGTGGTTTCGCAATGGTGTCCCCTACGATACAACTACTGAAAACAAACTAGTATTTCCTTCTGTCAGCATGGCCGACGCAGGAGTCTATCGTTGTAAAGTGACCAACTCTATTGCCACTCAATTGACCTTACATACTCGTCCGGTCACTATTAACGTAACTTGTGGTACGAGTATCAATGACATCAGAGATTCTCTTTGTATTGGAGAGTCTATTAATGTCAATATGACCAATTATAATCAATCTAATCCAACAGACACTATTGATCTAACTACACCAGACGGTTGTGATTCTGTTATCTATATCAATCTATTTTATCCAGAAGGAGATGCGATTGAAAACTTTTCGGATACCATTTGTGTGGGAGACACCATCTTCGTAAATGGTGATCCTTATTATCAAGGCAATGATTTCGGTTTTTACTTTTTCGAAGATAGCAGTGCTTATGGCTGTGATTCTATCCTAAATGTCAATATTCATTTCTATCCAAATTCTCCTCCGGGTATTTATCCGGAAATGATCTGCCCAGGTGATACCTTGGATTATATGGGGGAACAATTTTATGCTGGAAAAGAAACGGGTCTCGTAACGGTGACCGACAAAGATATCAACGGATGTGATTCCATCGTCAATGTATTCCTTAGCTTTTTTACACCAGCAGTCGAAACCTTCGATCAAACTTTATGTATCGACGACAGCATCACCATTAATGGTACCATATACCATGCGCTTAATCCAAGTGGTCGAGATACCATTCCAAATATATTTCCGCCTTTTTGTGATTCTATCATTATTGTAGATCTAAAGTTTGATAATTTTTCTACTGGAGAATATCGCGATACTCTTTGTGCTGGAGATAGCATAACGATAGATGGTGTGGTGTATAATGAAATCAATCCAACCGGACAAGACACCATGAGCGGTACAAATATGTGCGATTCCATCGTTAGCATTTTCTTGGAATTTTATCCATCCGCAATCGACACTTTCGCTACCACTATTTGTCTAGAGGATTCCGTAGAAGTGGGTGGTCAATTCTATTCCTTCAATCGACCAAAAGATACTTTATATACGACCACAAGCAATGGATGTGATTCTACCCTATTTATTGATCTACAATTTTTCCCAAAAGTAGAGGTCCCCTATACACAAGATTTATGTCCGACTGATTCTGTAATCATCAATGGTACCGTTTACAAAGTAGGAAAGACTAGTGGCACGGAAGTTTTCGAAAATGCTACGGCTAATGGTTGCGACTCTACTGTAATTGTCACGATCAATATTCTTCCAGAAGCAATGGAAACGATCGACCCTACGCTCTGCTTTGGCGATAGTATAAATATCAATGGCACCTTCTATCATGATGGCAATCGCACTGGAACAGAGCGGATTCCGGGAGCGGCACCTAATGGTTGTGATTCTGTTTTGACGGTCAATATTGATTTTCACCCAAGAGCAGAAGGTAGTTTAGTCTTAGAAGTTTGTGAAGGAGATTGCACCGATTTTAATGGCACAAACTATTGCTTTGGAGACACGGGAACTGAACGACTAGGAGGTGCAGCAAGTAATGGTTGTGATTCTTTTGTAGTAGTGACGGTCGTAGAATTGCCAGAAGCAGAAAGTCCGTATAGCGAAATCCTTTGCGTTGGCGATAGCCTACTTTTCAATGGTACTTATTACCACGATGGGATGAGAACAGGCACCGAGAGAGTTACTGGAGCTGCCGCCAATGGTTGTGATTCTGTTTATCTTGTCTCTATCAGTTTTTATGATACCGTACAGGTTGACTTCAAACGTTCTCTTTGCTTTGGCGAATCGATCAATATAGATGGAGAAGAATTCAACCAAACTCGTCCAGATGGTCGGGTAGTATTGAAAGATCGATCAATCAATGGCTGCGACTCTATCATCAATGTCGAATTGGATTTTCAGGCTTTTGCCCTTACCACTATCGACGATGTGCTTTGCTATGGCGACAGCATCACTGTCAACGGGGTTGTTTATCATGAAAATTTCCGAACAGGAAAAGATACCATAGTCGGTGGCACCACTTCTGGCTGTGATTCGATTATCTGTGTCGATATTAGTTTCCATCCAAAAGCAGAAAGAACAATTGATACAACGCTTTGTGTTGGCGAGCGATTGATCCTCAATGGAGTGATCTACGATGACACCAACCCAAGTGGAAGGGATACCATCTCGGGAATTGCTCCCGGCGGTTGCGATTCGATATTCATCATCGAAGTAGATTACTTTTTGGAATCTTCCGAAGCGTTATTTATTGACATTTGTCCTGGCGATAGCATCACCATCAATGATACCATTTATCATGCAGGTAGAACAACGGGGACTCATATTTTTGAGAATGCTTCCATAGATGGTTGTGATTCTACCCTAAGCGTATTTATCGATTTTCATCCAATTATAGAAACACAACTAAGCCCTGATATCTGTCCCGGTCAAACGATTATGATTAATAGTAAACCTTACGATCAGGATAACCGGAATGGAAGGGACACCTTCCCCCACCCGATTACAGGATGTGATTCTATTGTCATCATTACGGTCTCTGTTTCAGATACTTTGAGAAGTACACTTGATGAAAAATGGTGTTTCGATCAGAGTATCGAAATCAATACCAATACTTATGATTATTTCAATCGAACAGGTTCTGAAACTGTGAGTTCTTCTGGTGGTTGTGATTCTATCATCACCATTGATCTGGATTTCTTTGAAGAATTGATCGATACCATAGAGGGGACTTTCTGCCCAGATTATAGCATCGAAGTCAATATGACCACTTATGATTTTGGTCGCCCAACGGGTACAGAAACCATGACTTCCTCAACAGGATGTGATTCTACAGTATTTGTAAATCTTAGTTTTGCGAATGCCGTCAGAGATACCCTTGATGGAATTTGGTGTTACGAACAAACCTTTGAAGTCGATGGAGAAACCTTTGATTATTTTAATCGAACAGGTACTAAGAATTTCACGACCACTTCTGGTTGTGATTCCATTGTGACGATTGATCTTGACTTTTATGAAGAGGCCATTTTACGCATAGATGACCTCCTTTGTTTTGAGGGAACAATGGAAATCAACAGCACCATTTATGACATTGACAATCCAAGTGATACCATTATCCTGACCAATGCCAATGGATGTGATTCTACGATCATGATCAATTTAAGTTTTCGTCCAGAAGCGCTATTGGTGATCAATGACCAATTGTGTTTTGGAGAAGAAGTGGAAATTAATGGTACCACTTATGATATTGACAACCCAAGTGACACCCTTACTTTGACCAATGCCAATGGTTGTGATTCTACGATCAGAATTCATTTGGATTTCTTTCCAGAGGCACTATTAATTGTCGATGATATTTTGTGTGCGGAAGAGGAAATTCAGATCAATGGAATGACGTATGGCATGGACAATCCAAGCGATACCCTTACTTTGACCAATACCAATGGTTGTGATTCTACGATTAGAATCCATTTGGATTTTTATCCAGAAGCTAAAACGGTTCTTAATGAGCGGATCTGCGAAGGAGAAGAATTTATCCTCGATGGAGAAATATTTACGGAAGAAAATATCTATACCCTCACCCTCAAACAAAACTCTAGTACGGGATGTGATTCTATTATTGAACTGAACTTAGAGGTTCTTGAAGCCAATGATTTGGGAGTAGCCAATGCCGGAGACGATCAATTGACTTGTGCGGTCGAAGCTCCTCTTGGCGCAGTATTAGCTGCCGGAACAAGTGGGGTCTGGACCAACCTCAACACCGCCACCGTACTCGATCCCAATAATGCGACCAGCATGGCTCAAAACCTCCAAACTGGAATAAATTTATTGGTTTGGACCGTGTCGAGTCCTGAGTGTACAGATTATAACAGCGACACTTTATCCATCACCTTGGAAGCCTTACCAGAAGCGAATGATGATGATTTCACCCTCAACCATTTAGAGGAATTTGCAGATTTTGATATTTTAGAAAATGATCTTTTGCCAAGTGAAATTGATTGGTTTGTAGAATTGCAAAATATTCCTAGCAATGTGCTAGTCGAGCAAATGTCGGATGACCTGCTTCGATTTAGTCCCAATGATTTTAGTGGTTCTTTGACCTTCGATTATTTGGTGTGTAGTGAAAACTGTCCGAATCGTTGCGACTCCGCTATCGTTGCTGTATTCATTGAAGATACGCCGCTATTGATCGATACTACAGTATCTATTCCCAACGGAATCACTCCAAATGGAGACGGCCTAAATGATCAATTTGTGATTGAAGCATTGGTGAATAATCCAGAGGAATATCCCAATAATGAGTTGATTATTTTTAATCGCTGGGGAGACATCGTTTATGAAGCTCAACCTTACTTAAACGATTGGGATGGAAAAAATAAAAATGGAAAAGAATTGCCACAAGGCACTTATTATTATGTCCTTCGACTGAGTGTAGAAGCGGGCGAAATCTTTAAAGGGGATGTTACGATTTTAAAGTAAAAGTCTAAACTTCCTTTTCCCCGATACCCTAGCGGTATCTTATTCGGAGTTATCCCAATCTTTGGTGTAACTCCGATTTTTTATGCCTTTCCGAAAAATAATCAATCGCTAATCCAAGACCAACTTGTGCTATTTCAAAATAGTGAAAACAATTATTCTTCCTTTTGTAAATTCGTAAAATTTAGCATTCGCAATAAAGTACAAAAGCCCCATCGATGAAATATTTTTCTAGGTTTTGCCTCTCTTGTTTTCTACTGTTATTCTCTGGCTTCCACACGGTGCTTATCGCGCAGGATATCTTTATTGCAGCCAATCAGTTTTTCCAAAAAAATACAGTTGCGTCCAATATTGACTATGCAAAAATCAAAAGTGATCCTACGGAATTAGAAGCCTTGGTAAAGCGCTTAAGCAACTTTGATCTCCGTGAAAAAGATGCGGCTTTTCGAAAAGCTTTTTGGATCAATGCCTATAACCTATTGGTGATCCAGTCGGTCGTAGCGAAATACCCCGTTCGATCGCCCAAGGATATTCCTGGCTTTTTTGATCGAAAGCCACATGTGGTCGCGGGAGAAAAGCTGACTTTAAGTGAACTAGAAAAAAAGAAAATCCTGAGAGCCTTTGAAGATCCAAGGGTTCACTTTGCATTGGTTTGTGCGGCGCGCGGCTGCCCGCCTTTCCCCAAGGAAGCTTTCTTTCCAGATCGAGTAGAAGCACAATTGGAAGCAGCCAGTCGAACTGCGATTAATGATCCAAATTTTGTACGCCGCTCCGAAACAGCGGTTAGCCTCTCTCCTATTTTTCGTTGGTATGCCGCAGACTTTGGCTCTATCAAAACCTTTATCAATCGCTACTTGGAAAAGCCAATCGACAAGCAAACGCCCATCCGCTATTATGCTTATGACTGGGGTTTGAACGAAGTGTTTATGGGCAAAAAATTTCAACTGCCTTTTCGGGCGACGGAGTTATTACAAAAAGGAGAGATGGAAATCAAGATTTTCAATTCTATCTATACCCAAAAGAATCTAGATGGCTTTTCCCGTCCCAATAGTCGGAGTACTTATTTTTCCAGTTTTGGACAAAATTTATTTGGGATCAATGAAAAATTAAACTTGGGTTTTGACCTTGTTTATAAATCCAATGTGCTCAATGACTTAGCGAAACATTCGCCTTTTGAGGTGCTGAGGTTTCAGAACAAACAAGAGCAGTACCTTTTGGCTTGTGATCAAAAGTTGTTGAATATCGCTAGTAATTCTCCTTGCCGTTTAGATCCGGATCTGCATCCGCTAGAAGGAGATAGTCTGAGGAATTTTGCGGGAGAAGTTTTGCAAACTTCATCGACGATTGGACTCTCTCATTTTGGTCCCAAATTTAAAATCAATCCAATTCGCAAATGGACCAATCTTTCGTGGCAACAAACTTTTTATATTCCGATTCAAAGGAAGGTCGATGGGCAATGGGTTTCTTTTAGTCAATTTTTTTATGACCGTGCGGTGGGTTCTCGCTTTCAATTCTTTTCGGAGATTAGTTTGTGGACGACTGTTGCCCCCAACTTTCGAATCTTACCAGCGATCAAAATATTCTACTCTTATTTTCCCGCTCGGCGATGGACCTTTTATGCGATGACTTCTATTCCGGTGGAGTATGGTGTGGGAAGTAAATTTCAGTTGAGTCCAAAATTAGAAATGGAATTATTATACACCCATTATTTGCCGATCAAATTTTTATTGGGAGATGCTCGACCGAATACTTTTAATTTGGGTTTTCGATATCGGGGCTAAAACAGTATTGAATTTCCAATACCCATTAAGGAATATTCATTGGGTCGAAAATTGCGAATTGGAATCAGAAGCTAAGCATCTTCTAGTATATTGTTCTTTACGATCCACCGATTTTGTCTTTTAGTGAAACATCAAATGGCCATTCCTTAGTCGATATTGCCCAAGCCACAATTTTACATTATTAAGAAATAATGCCTTTAATAGTTTTGTACGTCTTGCTCTCCCCAAGCACAGGTCCGACCAAAAAAAGTGAAACCCTCCTTACCGTTGTAAGGAGGGGCTCATTCCTAATAAAACTGATCTATAAGAATCTCTAAACTTTTCCGAAATTGAGGGTGCTTGGTCTTGTTCCAAGCTGCTCTACTTGATCAACAGTGTAGTTGGTATTCCGGTAAGGAATACCAACCGCACCGAACGCATCTGTCGAAGGGATTGCTAGGATGCAATGGTAAATCGTCTGTCGGGGATTTTTAGTGGTAGTATTCTCTAAAAATGAGAAAACAGAATCGATCGTGGTGCCAACTGTTGAATTAAAGGAGCAAAGAGACCACCTCATTGCTTCCCGAGCGGGGGCAATAAAGGCAGGAATATTTATAGAAGGATTTCTCCAACGAATATTTTTCGCGGTATCTCCGAATGTGACTATGCTGTTAACAATAGTGTTATGGGTGTTCATGGGAATATAATTGTTGTTCAGAAAAACTATAATAAAATAGCTCCTGAATGGATTACAATTCAGTTAAAAAACTAACAGCAAAAGGTACAAAAGTGGAAGAAACGGTTGTGTAGAATATACACAGAGTGAATAATTTCACTCGGGAGAGTAAATATTCTCATGGGATAATAATTTTTTTCGGTCTCTAGGAAATATGTTCTATGTTCGCTACAAATATACAGCTAGTGCTCATATAACAAATACCCTATAAATGGTATTTTTGATATTGAATTAAAGCTAAAACATTAACTTCTTTACGTAAGTATCGCACATAAACAACTAACTATCAATTACTTGCGCTTTACACCCTTAGATTTTTGAGTAAAATCTACATTTGAGCGGGACAATAAAAATTGGGCTTATTTTTTCTATTTCTTTGTAAGAATGGAAAGAAAATGGGATGCTTGATTTTGCTTTTGTTCTGGATTCCTAGAAGATTAGGATTTAGTTTAAGGAGCTTTGGAGCCTCATTTGGGCAATCTTAAGACAGATCGAACACCTATCTATATTGATGTTGAGGCTACTAGGAAGTAAAATCTTGACAATGGGTGTCAAAGCGATCCATTAAATTAGCAAAAGATTAGTTTACTGCCCAATCGAATAAGAAAGATTGATCTCGTGGGTACTTCCGATATTTGGCCCAAAAGAATTAAAGGAATA
>CAYQRA010000265.1:0-8536 GCA_964419315.1 uncultured Saprospiraceae bacterium
AAACCTATAAACTGGATAAATTGACTTGCCTATATTTAGGAAGAGGTACCAAAAAAGTTTCCTTTAAATCCAATAGCAAAAAAACGCTAGCTAAGTTTTTTCTTTTTTCGGCTCCCGCCCATAAGGATTACCCCAATACTTTATATACCAAAGAAAATGCAGCTCCTTTTGTCCTTGGTGGAAGTGAAACTTCTAATCATCGTACCATTTATAAGTATATCCATGGAGACGGGATTCAAAGTTGTCAAGTCGTAATGGGACTGACGGTATTACAAGAGGGGAGTGTGTGGAATACCATGCCCGCCCATACCCATGACCGTCGAAGCGAAGTTTATCTCTATTTTGATGTCCCTAAAAACCACGGGGTCATGCATTTTATGGGACAGCCTCAAGAAACTCGACACCTCTGGGTGCAAAATAATCAAGCCATCATTTCTCCACCGTGGTCTATTCATGCCGGATCTGGCACCGCTAGTTATTCCTTTATTTGGGCGATGGCTGGGGAGAATCAAGATTTTTCAGACATGGATTTTATTGAGTTAAAAGCGATTAGGTAGACTTTCGATTATCAATACTTCCGGTGGGAATCGAATCCACAAACTCCTAAAAGAATTGGATCTTGAATCCGTCGCGGTTATAGTTCCATCACTTGAAGATTAAAGAACGTTTTTCTATCAACCAAAAAAGCTCATCCGAAATGCGGATGAGCTTTTTGTTGGTATCCTGTGCGACCCATTGCAGGGGATTACCCCAGATGATTGCTTATACTCAGCGAATCCGTAAGGAACAGGTTTCCTGAATTTAGACAGTGGTTTCTATAGATCTCTAATTGCATTTAATCGCTGCATCAATTTCTAAAACCGCCCCTTTTTCCGTTTCAAAAGTTACCCCAGTCGTTTCAAAAGTTTCACAGTCAACATAGAGTGCCCTATTCTGGCCAAGCACTATATTGGAAGTGGTAACTGTTTTGGCGAGATATGATTTATTCTCAGTACTTATATTTGAGGTGATATTGGCAGTATTATTCAAAAAATAGCAAGGGTATAATATCTCCCGACCATTTGCAATATTATTATGAACGATATTAATCTGGCATGGAGTCCAAGCTTGTGCTATTGGATTATAATCCATTACATTATTTGAATATCCATTGCCGTAAAACGTGCAAGGATTAGTATAACCATCTAATAGTAGTTCCAAATAGGTTGGGGTATCATCACAATCGTCAAGGCAGGAGGAGGCATCATTTGTACAGCAATTCCCTCCATTTGTACGTTTAGGGAGCAATAATTCAAGACAGTGACCGATTTCATGTACCGCAGTAGCAACATAACCATTGCCAAAGCCAGTATTACCATTTGCTAAAAAATCTTCATATCCTTGGATTGAACCATTAGACCACATGACATCATAATCAAGAAATGTAGCACCACTGCCATACCCATCGGGGTATACGAAAGCATGAATAGCTACATCTCTATAATTAGCATCAACAAAACCAGCCATTTTAGAAATGGATCTACTATTAAATAGCGGACTATCCCTATGAAACATAACTCCCGACAAATTGAATTGTAATTTAATCGGTTCAACAGGAATCGATCTATAGGAAAGCTGCTGACTCATCTCTATATTATTATTTAGCCGTTCATTGGCTACTTCTATAAATTTATCAGCAAACCAGTAGCCGGTGTATGGGCTGTTCGCACCATAGCAATTAGTGGTCTCCGTAAAGTTTCCCGTACCATCCGTCTTTAAAGGAAAGTGTACCATAACACGGATGATTTTTTCACCACTGCTGTTTGTCCGCATCGAAGTGTTATATTCTCTTAAGGGATTATAATCACTTGGTGGAGCTGTAGCGGAACAGTCTCTTTGGGCATTTGTAAATGTGAGAACGGTACCCATAAAAAGCAAGATTAAACTAATACGCATATACTTTATCATTGTAAATTATTTTTTGATTAACAAAAACCTGATTTCTTAACCAGTAGGAATCAAAGCTATTTTGCAATAACCATTTGCTTAGTGGCTATTAAATTTCCGTCAACCACTAGAGAATAGTTAAAAATACCTGCGCCGAAATTTTCACTACTCAACTCAATGGAATCTTGCTCCCGAGATATAGCTAGTTTTTGCAATTGCTTTCCTGAAAGATCGGTGATCATAAGGAAGGCGTTTTCCGCTTTATCCTCAATTACAAATTGAATTGTTGTCTGGTTAGTATAAGGATTAGGGATGTTTTGCAAAAGTTTATTTTTAGTAAGTGTTGAGGAATTGATCGAGCTTTCTGATGGACTATTGCTACCTCGCATAAAACTGTTTTTGGCAGAGCAGCAACTATTTAATGCCTCTTGTAATTCTTCTATTTGTTTTTGCTGTTCTTGTAGGCCACTTATTAGGACGGGGATAAATCCATTATAATTGACTGCCAAATAACCATCTTCTCTTTTAGTTACAACTTGTGGTATTACCTGTTGAACTTCCTGAGCGATGAAACCCATGTCAGGTCTGTTCTTTAGATAAACTTAAGGCTTTTTTATAGGCCTCTTTCTCTTTTGGAGTTGCGTTTCCATTAGGGGGGCTTAGTTCTTGTTTTACTCCGATAAGGTCGTAGGAAACAGGATTTAATTCAGATATAAGTTCTAAACCATTACTGATTGTTTTGATATTCTTTTTTAGTCTTCTATCAGAACCGACCCAAGATTGGTTAACGAAAACTCCTCCTTTAACATATAAATTAGAGTTCGAACTTAAGTACATCCGTACCCGTTCATCTCCATTAGTTGAAAAATTGATCCCAGATTTACCATGCAAGTGTAATCTATCAGAATCGGTATTCCCCCATTCTCCGATTGTTACATTTGATCCATAATTTACTTTAGCTCCATAATCCCCAAATGCCATTTTTGAACCAGCTCTATAGGCATCAGATCCTAATCCAAGTATTTCAACCGTTACTTCATCATTATAATCGTTATTTGACCGAGGATTACCCATAGTAGCACCTTCAGGGCTGACTTTCAATTTGGAGGTCTGAGCCATTAGTACATCCGTAGTTAAAAATAAAAAAACAAGGCAAACTAAAAATTGGAATTTAGATAGATAGTTCATATCAAAAAAAAATTGTAAAAAATTCTACGCACCCACATTTTTTTGGGAGGTGGTCAGTACTTCAAAATTGCATAGACCTTGATGATGCTTAATGTGGCACCTCCATTAACGAAATATATTTCTCATTGTCTGTAATGTCTACCTGAATACGACTTGTGTTTCGTTGTTATAATGCATTGCATTGCAGGGTCTCCATTAATAAAAATGAAGACAATGGACACTAAGATTGGGCAGAAATCTTTCCATAGAAAGGAATCAATCCTATTCGAATTGGATAACTCGCTCTTACCGTAAAATCGAAGTTTAGAAAAAAAACTTTTGCAAATCAGGGTTTAATTTTTTGAGTCCTTTGTTTAAACCATGAAGTTGTTTTAAAATATGCTTCTCTGGAATGAAAAGTTAAATGTACTCCTCACACTTGTATTTTCTCTCAATATCAAATGTAGTACAAACCAGATAATAAGAAGCTGTTTTATTGATAAGTGTATCCGTTTTATTGATAAGTGTATTTTGTTAGAGGATGGTGGGAAATGATAAATTAAATTTGCTAATTCAATTATCAGTGATGTGATGGATGTCTTAATCCAATCGCAAGGGGACAGTTCTAGAATTACTGGATAGGGAGATGAAAGAAATGTGGAATGGATAAAAGATCAAGGCTTTTTTCAAACGAGAATAACAGATTAATAGATGTGTAACTTTTTCCGTATTTTGTTGGTAAATAGAAAAGGAGTCCTTTATTATTGTTCTAATCGAAAAATGGGATACTCCAACTCTCTCTCATTATTTCCCCAATCCCAAATAATTATTTCATAGCTAATTAAATTGTTATTGAACAAATGATACAACTTATCAAGTTTTTCTTAGTGATTTTAATGATCATTCCTTTTACCAATGGAAGCCATGCTCAAATTATGTTGGATCAACAAGGCGTGGAAAAAGACATTTTTAAAAGAACAAAAACGGATCATACTCAAACCAGTTGGTATTTGGAAATGCAATCCAATCAACCTAATGTTTTGCAAGCTGAAAGTAGGTTTAATGAGTATTTCGCAACGCATCCCAAGGAAAAAAGTAGAGTGCAAAAACGATTTATCCGCTGGCTGCAAGAAGCTCGATTAAGTATGGATGCCAATGGGAGTTTTATCGCTCCTCAACCTGCCGATTTGGAAAAATTGAAAGCTAAAGAGACTGCCACCAATAATAATTTGAAGAGCGTCTCAACAGTCGGGACTTGGGACATGATAGGACCTAACTACGGTGATCCAACCACTTGTTCGAACACCACTTCTTTGACCGGAGGATTTTGTGATAGGGTTTATATCAATCCTTATAATACAAATAATTTATTTGCTGGATTTTCCTATGGAGGACTTTGGGTGAGTCAAGACCAAGGCGCAAACTGGAGCTTGACGGATGCTGAATTTGCTAATGGAACAAATGCTTATGCCAATCGGGATCATTATTATGGAGATATTGAGTCCAGTAGTATTACCAATACGATCGCCTATGCCGCAACGGAAGCAGGAGTTCTGAAAAGTACAACTAGTGGCACAAGTTGGACGATGTGTCCAGAACTAAATCGAGACGATAATCCAGGCATTCGACCTTACTACCTTGCCTTATCTCTAACGGATGCAAATATTGTACTGGCAACTTTTGGTAGAGCAGTATATCGCTCTACTAATGGAGGAAATACGTGGACGATGGTCTTTGATAATTCCGGCGGCGGTGCCAACCAAAATGGAACGAATCAACATAGCATTTCTTCTTTTGGAATTTATGAAAGCAAGTATAATTTCTTCGGATTAGAAGCAGACTATGATGATCCAAATGTATTTTACCTAGGATTATTAAATTCAAGTAATCAACCCTGTATTTATAAATCTACTAATGCAGGAGAAACTTTTTCTTTTTTAGTCAATCTCGAAACCGAAACTGGAAACGACTTAAACAATCATGTTCATTTCCGAACTATTCCTGCACAGCCCGATAAGTTTTATGTTTACGACCAGTTTACCGCAGGGTCAATTTATCGTTTTGATGAAGAGGGAACGATGTTGAGTGATACCGCAATTAGTTATTATGTAGAAGCGGGGGACATTGATTGGTTGGATGAAGACAAATTTTACTACGCTCATTATGGTAATAATACTCTGTATAAATCAACTGATGGCGGATTAACTGCAACCGATATGACTGCGAGTGGTTGTCCAAATTTTGTTCATGCCGACATTCGAGATATTGATGCGATCGGTGATTTAGTATTAATTGGATCTGATGGTGGTTTGGCAATTTCTACCGATGGATTGACAACGGTAACAGGAACGGGAAGAGAAATTTCTTCCATAGATTTATGGGGTTTTTCTAGCTCTGCGACTTCAGATATTCTTTCCGCAGGGTGCGATCATGGGCCTACCAAAATTAGGAGGTTTGCAGGAGATAATGGTTGGCAAAGACGAGGAGGTGCCGATGCAGGAGAAACTTCTGTCAATCAAAGTAATGACAGTTGGATTTATTATAATCACGGTTATGGTATATTCAAAACAAAATTACTACCTGATAGTACCTTTGGAAATACAGAAGCCATTTCTCCAGACATTAGTTTGCATCGAGTGACTTTTCATCCTATTTTTTATAAAACCGCTTATGGAATAAATGGAACAAAAGTAGAAGTGACTAAAGACAATTTCACGTCCTTCCATACTTTTTATGATTTTAGTCAAACCGTTAATCGTTTTTTAATTGCACCTTCAGATACTTCGGTGATGTACGTTTTATTAAGTAATAGTGTCATTCAAAAATCAATAGATGCCGGAACAACTTGGTCGACTATAACGCCAAGTAACGCTCAGTCTGCTGGGCAAACCAACATCGTAGATATTGCAGTTGGCGACGATGCTGATGAGCTTTGGGCCGCCTATGGAAATTGGCAAACCACCGCAAAAGTATTAAAGACGACAAGTGGAGGAAGCACTTGGACAAATATCACTTCTCCCAATTTGCCAAACACTCCGGTTAGTCAAATGGTTTATCAAAGAGGAACCGACGGAGGAGTATATATTGCCTTTGCAGGACAGTCTGGAGTTTATTATCGAAACAATACTTTAAGTGAATTTAAAGCATTGGGTTCTGGTTTGCCGATGCTTGGATATATTCAGAATATTTATGCCGTACCCAATAAAGGAAAATACCGCATGGGAAGTTCGAGAGGCGCATACGAACATGATTTATACGAAGAGTCCACTTTTCCCCAAGCGAGTTTTGCGGTAGCTTCTAATAAATCAAAATGTCAATTGACGACGGTAGATTTTATTCAAAATTCCATTCACTCTTCCGGAGCGGCAAGTTATCAATGGACTTTTCCTGGAGGAACGCCAAGTACCTCCACTTTGGAGAGTCCTTCTGTAAGTTATAATACCGTAGGGACTTACGATGTGACCTTGCAAGTAACGGATGAGTTTGGAAATAGTAATACCAAAACGCTTTCTAATTTTATCGAAGTACAAACGTCGATTTGCAATGTAGAAAATACGCCCGGTAAAATGCTCGACCTTCCAAGCAATGAAACGAATCGCCCAGCATTGGCTACGATTCCAATTACAAGTTCAGCGTTTACGATTACTTGCTGGGTTAAATTACCCGACTTGCAAAATAGCTTTGCACAAATTGTAAGTACCAATTCTCCAAATACAAGATTTGGTTTTGGCTTTTCCTTTCAAGGATATACACCCAATACTAATTTGATTTTTACCTCACCGGACGTTCCATATTGGATGACTTCAGATATTGACTTAGGTATTGACGAATGGCATTATGTAGCCATCACTTATACCCCTACAGCAGTAACCATTTATGTAGATGAAGAAACGCCTTGGGTGAGAAATGGAACATTTCAGGCGGTCGATTTTTCTCAAACTTCCTTTTATGTCAATAACGATATTCATAATCAAGGAGGAAATTTTAAAGGAAAAATAGACGAATTATCTTTTTATGATTATGCCTTATCGCAAGCAGAGATTCGAGAAAAAAGGCATTTGGTCAAAGACCCCACAATCGAAACGGGTTTAAAAGCATATTACCAATTCAATCAATACGACCAATCGGAAAGTACCCTTTATGAACTGGTAGGAGGCGAACAATCTACGATCCTTTCCAGTATTGTTGATCCTAACTCCCCTTTACCTGTGGGGACAGGAGAAGTAGCAAGAATCCCCTCGGTCAGTAATGGCATTCATACTTTTGCAGATACTGATTTGAGCATTGATTTTCCAGTGGGCACGACTGCACCGGAAGGAGAAGTCGTAGTTACTCGGCTGGATGCAAGCCCCAATGTAGAACCGGCAGCAAGCGCGGATTTGACTAGTCAATATTGGATTGTCAATAATTATGGAACAAATATTTCTGGGCTGGAAGCTGATATGACTTTTACCTCAGGTGGTTTTATGAGCAATGCAAATGCGGAAAATTATCATTTATTCAAAAGGGAATCCAACGAGGTTTCGAACTGGTCAGATCTTGGTGGAGCCACCACTGTTTCGGTTGGAAATAACACGATGACATTTGAAGAGGTCGCTTCATTTTCTCAATTTATTATTAGTAAAAACAATATCACCGTACCATTGGCCTTACTTTCGTTTAGTGCCGAACTTGAAAATAGAAAAGTGAAATTAGATTGGCGAACCGCCATTGAGATTGACCATAAAGGATTTAATATTCAACGTTCGATGGATGGCGCTACTTGGCGAACTATTGATTGGGTCGACGGAAAAGGAGATACCAACCAAGGACATGCCTACCATTATTCGGATACCGAAATAGAAACTGGCCAGCACTATTTCTATCGATTGGAGCATGAAGGATTTGATGGGAAAATATCTTATTCTAATATCGAATTCGTTCTTGTACCTGACCAAAATGTCGTTTCTATCGCTCCCAACCCCGCAAAAGATTTTATCGAAATTAGTTTTGGAAATCACTCCCCAGAGAAATATCAAATATTACTCTACGATAATTTAGGACAAGAACTACAGCAAATGCTCCTCCATACCAAGGCATCAAAAAGCCAAAAAATAGACATTGCCAATTACCCAAATAGCATTTACTTTATATCTATTTTAAAAAATGGCGAACAGGTAGCGTATTTTAAGTTTGTAAAAAATTAGATGGGTCGCCGTTCTGCCTCCGTAAATTAAAACAAAAAAGCCAAGTCGCAAGACTTGGCTTTTTTATTACCTATTTGTTACTCGTAAAAACACAAAAGCCTGACAATCAAAAGATCATCAGGCTTATTTAGTACCCCCGGGGGGAATCGAACCCCCACTTCCGAAGAAACTGGATTTTGAATCCAGTACGATTTGGTGTCAGAAATATTAAAATGACTGAATATCAATAAATTACGAATTTTTAAAACACAAATAAG
>CAYQRA010000266.1:0-8533 GCA_964419315.1 uncultured Saprospiraceae bacterium
AAATCCTCGGAGTCATTGCCTTATTCGGCTATCTCAATCGTTGGAACGATAGTATGGGTACCAAATTGGAAGAACCAGCTGCAGACGATGGGGTAGAGTTACTAGGAAAAAAAGGATGGACACGCGGCAAGCATCAATACTAGTACGCTTAAAGAATATCTAAAATTAAAAAGGTGATCAGCTTGCTGATCACCTTTTTAATTTTAGATATTCATCGAACGACCAACACCGCAAGAGAAACTGAATTTTCAACAGATACCCCGATCTTTAGGTTTCCAAAATCTCTTTCACCCTTCCCACTTCCCCCGTTTCCAACCTCACTTTGATACCATGCGGGTGAGTAGCCGATTTGGTCAATATCCGATCCACCACTCCTTCTGTCAAATCTCCACTTCGCTGATCGGCTTTCATTACGATAGCCACTAATAAGCCTGTCTTGATATTGCTGCGTTTTGTTCCTTGCATTATTTGATACTTTTGCTCTTTTGAAAAGGAAAACCGCCGCTAATCCTGATTTACCGATTGCCCAAACTGTCGGACAATTAAAAATAGAATGCCCAAACTGATTAGCAGTAAGACAAAAGAGACCATCCATCCACCTCCCAAAAAGGTAGACAAACCTCCGGCGACAATAGATACCGAACCCACCGTAAGCGCATAGGGCATTTGGGTACGGACGTGATCAATGTGATTACAATCTGAGGCCAAAGAACTCAATATCGTCGTATCCGAAATAGGAGAGCAGTGATCACCCATAACAGAGGCGGCCAATACGACCGCAATAACATTCAGTAATATTTCCATGCTCAACTCTGGTGCAAGTCCATTTACCTGACAAATTGCCCAAGTGGTTGGTAAAGCAATTGGGTATAAAATCGCCATGGTGCTCCAACTTGATCCAGTAGAGAAGGCAATCAAACCAGAGAGCACAAAAATAATCATCGGCATTGCATAAGGACTTAGACTATCTTGTAAAACAGAAGTCAAATAATTAGCGGTATGTAATTCTTCGGTCGTAATGGCCAAAGCCCATGCGAGGGTCAATATAATTAAGGCCGGCAACATGGTTTTAAAACCAGTAGTCAAGGTATGCATAGAATCAAAAAGATTCATGATACGTCCGCCTACTGTAAGTATTAAAGCGACCAATACCCCAGATGAAGAAGCCCATAATAATGCGATATAGGAATCAGAAACCCCGATGAGTTGTCCAAGTTTGACAAAGAAAGAAGGATTTGGATTATCCAATAAAACCCCCAAATTGGCCCAAATAGCACTCCAGTTTTGCGAAGGCAAATCGACACCTGCCTCTACCAAAGAACCATACAAGCTATCCATTCCGGTATAAACCAAACCATAGATAGTCACTAAGATTACCGTTAATACTGGAAGGGCGGCATTATACCATTTGAGCGGAGCGCCAGCTACCGGACTTAGGTCTTCCATATTGGGTTCGTCTTCTCCGGACGTACCCGCACTACTCACTTGACCTGTTTTTCTAGCTCTTTTCTCCGCCGCCAACATCGGCCCAAAATCTTTTTGGGTGTAGATGATCATGAGGATAAAACATAGCGTAAGTACTGGGTAAAAAGAATATTTAAGAGAACTGATAAAAAGCGCATAAGGACTGATGGAGGTGTCAAATCCTTCTAGTTGACTGATACCAGATTCAATATATCCTAACTCCGCTCCAATCCAAGTCGTTATAAAGGCAATGGCAGAAACTGGAGCTGCGGTACTATCTACAATATAAGCGAGTTTTTCTCTGGAGATTCTAAATTTATCGGTAACAGATCGCATGGTATTTCCTACGATCAGCGTATTGGCATAATCATCAAAGAAAATGGCTACCCCGAGTAACCAAGTGATAAACTGAGAGCTCCTTGGAGTACGGGCATATTTGGAAAGGGCTTGTACGACACCTGCCATTCCACCATTTCTCGAAATAATGGCCACCATTCCCCCAATCAAAAGAGAAAATACAATGACCGATAAATGGCCACCATCATTCAATGCACCGATGATATACTTGTCAATCACTTCCCAGAGTGCGCGCAGTACTGCGCCAGGGCGCATCCCATTGGCGATAAAAGCCCCAGCCCAAATACCTACAAAAAGAGAAGTAATCACTTCTTTAAATACCAGAGCTAATAAGATGGCAATCAAAGGAGGGAATAAAGAAAGCCACATGGGAATATGCTTTGCTTTATAAGTAGCACCGGATTGAGAAACATGATATATTTTATTCGTATTGTTTTTACCAATGGGGCTTTGGAGGAATAATAATTTTCCTTTTTCGTCGACCTCAAATGCCATCTTAGCAACACCGTTTTGGAATAATAGGCTAGCGGGATCTGCTCCATTGATGCTGATTTTTGCCATACCATTGGCTCCAGTGGAAGAAAACACCAAACTTTCTTGGGCTCCATCTTTTTCCATATTGACCTCAAAATCGGAAAGCTCGATAGCTGGAACGGGGGGCGGGGGCGGAGGTAGGGTAAGCAAGGAGTCAGTAGGCTCTTGCCCAAAAAGATTGACAACTGTTAGACAGAAGAATATAAGAGGAATAAAATGTCGGATTTTCATCTTGTTTTTTTCGTAAATTTAGAATTCTAGAGTTTTCTCTGAAAAGGGGTTTGGGGAGGAGGTTTAGTGTTTCATCCAGAATATCGGATTTAATACGATTAGTCTCGCCCAAAAGACTTAAAACCGTTGAAAAAATAAGTTCACCGTTTTTTATTTAGTTTAAATACCTAAGGACCTGAAAAGAGGTGGTTTTAAGCTAAATGGAAAACCCAAAGGGGAATTTTATTTTTTCAACAGCACTCAAAAGAAGATAATTATTAAAACTAGTTAGAGATTAGTCCGTTTTAAAAAAGTCGATTGATTATTAGTTCAATAACATTTGCTTCTAAAGTCTTCGAGTAAGAAACAAATTTATCATCAAAACACCAAGTTTAGTACACTTGAAAACAAGTCAGACCTTCAAGACCTTATCTTTTCAAAAGCACTAATTCGTATAGAATCTCACATATTCTAGCATCGTAAAAATCCAAGTATGAAAAAATTAATGTTCTTATTGCTTTTAGCAGCTACTTGTAATTCCAATATCCTAGCGCAGACCGTACAACGGATGAAGGTAGATGTTTATCAAAATAATGTACAATTGGTCTCTCCATTTGCTGGAGGTTTAAAGTCTCCACAGTTTTCTGAAGTGGACCTCAATGGCGATGGCACTCAGGATTTATTTATTTTTGATAAAGCGGGAAATGTACGCTTGACTTTTATCAACAGAGGAACAAGTAATGAAGTCGATTATGAGTATGCTCCTTTCTATACTCAGTTTTTTCCTGAACTGTCCGACTGGGCCTTATTGCGAGATTTCAATGGCGATGGAATCATGGATATTTTTGCTCAATATAGAAACCCTGGGGTATCTGGAGTAGAGGTTTATAAAGGTCGCTTTGAGGGCAATCACATTGCTTTTGATCGTTTTAAATTTCCACAGCTAGCAAGTAATATTATTCCTATTCCAACCGGAGGTAATCTATTTACTCAGCTGTACATCAGCTTGGAGGACATTCCTGCAATCGATGATATCAATGGTGATGGCGATCTGGATATTCTCACATTTAGTGATGGAGGAGGAGTGGTTTATCTCTACGAAAATCAATCGATGGAACAGGGTTTTGGCAAAGATAGTTTGATCTTTCGTCGGGTAGATGATTGCTGGGGTAAATTTTATGAATCAGGCATTGACAATTGCCTAACCTTGAGCAATGACCCAGATTTGTGTGAAGATGGTTTTACTACCAATGGAGTACATGCAGGATCTACCTTATTGACTTTTGATGTTGATAATGATGGTGATAAAGAAGTCTTATTGGGAGATATTAGTTTTTCAGAAATGGTCTTCGCTATTAATGGTGGAACAAAAGACAAAGCTTTTATAGACGATCAAGATTGTGCTTTTCCTGCTTATGATGTCCCCGTTGATATTACTTCTTTTCCTGCTTCCTATATGCTGGATGTCAATAATGATGGACTCAAAGACTTATTGGCCTCTGCCAATACCGAAAATATTGGGGTTTCTTTCCGATCAGTATGGTACTACAAAAATACCAATACCAATGAAAACCCGGTTTTTAGTTTGCAGAGTAAAAATTTTATGATCGATGAACTTCTACAATTTGGCCTGGGGGCCAATCCTACTTTCGTCGATGTCAATGCAGATAGTTTAATGGACATTGTTGTCGGTAATTTTCGTTTGAATAATGACGGACTTTCCAACCTTTACCTTTTGGAAAATGTGGGCACCAAAAACGAACCCGCCTTTGTAGTGACTGATGAAGATTGGCTAGGATTCAAAGATATCTTTTCAACCTCCAATAATTACTTTGACTTTATAACTTCTTTCGGAGATCTAGATGGTGATGGTGATAAGGATTTAATTGTAGGTGGTAATGCTGGCTCCCTTTTGTATCTGGAAAATATCGCAGGCCCCGGCGAACCCATGGCCTTCGGCCAAATACAGGGAGACTATATGGGAATAGATCCCGGGCAGGCTAGTTCTCCCGAATTGATAGACATCAATCGCGATGGTTTATTAGACCTTATCATCGGTGAAAGAACGATAAATGCTGATCCCAATGATCCGACGAGAGTTGGCAATATCAATTATTTCCAAAACATTGGTACCGCCACTGCTCCTATGTTTAATCCTGATGCAGATGCTCCTGAGAACTCTCGTTACTTTGGTCGAATCAATACACTGGAATCCGGTTTGGGGGGCACCAATAAAGGCGAAGCTAGTCCTGCTATTTTTGATACTGGCGATGATTTTATTGTCTTTACAGGAAGTGCCTCGGGAAGAATTATGCTTTACGATAAGGTTTCTGAAAACTTAGATGGTGCATTCCGAGAAGTGACTCGAGACTTTGGTGCTTTGCGGATTGGAATCCAAACGAAAATGGACGCTGCCGATATTAATAATGATGGCAAAATCGATTTGATCATTGGTAATAAGCGAGGTGGCCTTAATCTTTTTGGAACCTCTTTAAGAACGGATGCTGCCGTTGGAACAAGAGAGATCAGCAATTCCAAAGCCTTGAAAGTATTTCCAAACCCTGCCACGGATAGAGTTTATTTTGAATGGACAAAAGAGGTCTTGGAGAATGACGCAATGCTTAGTGTTTTTGATGCCTTAGGTCGAAAAATCACCCAAGAGGAAATACAAAATGGAACACATGCGCTCGATATCTCTAACTGGTCGCCGGGCATTTATTTTGCCAATGTCCAAGTAGGAGCGGAGCGAATGGTAAAAAGATTTGTAGTGAGTAATTAGAAAACGATTTATCAAAAAAAGCCCTGAAATTTACAAGTAGTAGATTTCAGGGCTTTTTTTTAAGAACCCAAGACGAATGAAATGAAATGAAATGAATTTTTTATCCACGAGCCCCAAATAGTAAGCTCCCAATTCTAACCAAGGTACTGCCTTCCTCTACCGCAATTTTATAATCACCAGACATACCCATCGAAATTTCTTTAAAGCTTTCCCTGTTTGAAAAATAGCTTTTTTTCAATAAGTCAAAATGGCTTTTTAATTTTTTAAATTCCTTACGAACCAATACTAAGTCATCCGAAAAAGAAGCCATTCCCATGACTCCTACCACTTGGATATTATCCATTTGTTTATAGGCATCGGAGTCTAGTATGCTCTTTGCTTCTGAAATACTTAATCCAAACTTACTGGTTTCTTGAGCGATGTGGAATTGGAGTAAAACGTCAATAGTACGTTCGTGTTTGGCGGCTTGTTTGTTTACTTCTTTGAGTAATTTGAGGCTGTCAATAGAATGGATCATCGCAACGAAAGGGGCAATGTATTTTACCTTATTGCTTTGTAAATGTCCGATCAAATGCCATCGAATATCTTTTGGCAAACTGGCTTCCTTTTCTACCAATTCCTGTACTCGGTTTTCTCCAAAAATACGTTGTCCCTTTTGGTACAAATTCTCGATGGCACTATTGGGTTTGGTTTTGGAAACGGCGACCAAGCGGGTAGGAGTCCCTTTTAATTCAGTCCGTATTTTATCTAGCATAATCAAATGTCTGGTTTAGGAAGAGGTGGTTTTTAAAATGAATTCAAACCGCCAAATCGGCTTAATAAATCTTCTGCATCTTTTAGGGCCGGAGCTAATTCCGCTTCTTTTCCAAAGGCAAAAAAGACCATCAAAAACTGGGTGGTTTCTGGGGTGACCATCGTTCTGGTGGAGTCACTTGTTGGGCTGCCAAATGCACCTTTGGTATCGCGAAGGACTGGGAGAAACTCAATATTCAAAGCGCCTCTACCAATTCCTTCATAATCTTCTGCCGCTTCACCAATTCCTGCCACAATTGGCCCTTCGATTTTTTCTAGATCGTAGCCACCGATAGAAAAACCACTGCGAATCGAAACAAGGTTGAGCAAGTCCACTACATTATTGACTTTATACAAACCCTTTCCCTGCATTACTCTGCGCAGTAAACTCTCCGCAGAAAGTCGGTAGCGAGCGGGATCTTTTCCGCAGTTTTTATAGCCTTGTCGGCTTTCGCGAATGGCTGGCATTTTTGCGATCGAAGCGATGGCTCCCAAAGCTTCCTGTTGCGCCAAAATACCCGCATCTATTTCTTTCCAAAGAGCTGGCAAATCTTTAATAATTCGCACTTCCGAAGAAAGGGTCGACAATTGTAGATCAGGACATTTGACTTGTAAAGTATCGGCAACACTTAATTTCATGAGCAAACATTTTTTAAAGTCTGACTTTCCTTCAATACGATTCGGCCACGTTCATTTTTCTCCACAAAGCCACATTCGGTTACCGGATCATGTTCAAAAAACAAACAGTAATTTTGCTGAACCGCTTCTTCTAACAAAACAGACTTTTCTTCCATCGTCTTTAAGGGACGAACATCATAGGCCATCACATAGGGCAAGCCAACATGAAAGGAAGAAGGCAATAGATCGGCACAATAAATCAAGATTCCATTATCGTGCTGGATGCGGAGCATCATCATCGCTTCTGTGTGTCCATAAACCAATCGATATTGAATACCGGAGATCCAATCATTCCATCCATCTGCCGAAGTGGGTTCCACAAAATGAAGTACTCCGGCTTCTTGTAAAGGCACAAAATTCTCTTTAAGGAAAGAAGCTTTCTCTCTTGGGTTGGGTTGGAAAGCCCAAGCAAAATGCTGCTGATTAGACCAGTACTTGGCCTTAGGAAAAGTAGGCACCAAATTGCCTTCCGCATTGCGGCTCACCGCTCCACCTGAATGATCGAAATGAAGATGAGTCAGAAATACATCTGTAATATCCGAAGCTTTAAAACCCAGATTATTTAAAGACTGCAATAGACTATCGTCACCATGCGGTTCAAAATGCTTTTTAAATTTTTCTCCTTGTTTATTGCCGATACCTGTATCGACTAAAATGAGTCGGTCGTCCGTTTCTATAAGCAGGCAGCGCATGGCCCATGTACACATGTTATGCTCATCTGGTGGATTGAGTCTTTTCCACATTTGCTTCGGAACCACGCCGAACATAGCTCCGCCATCGAGCTTAAATAATCCCGTATTGATAGTATGTAGTTTCATTGATTTCAAAGTTATTGGAGAGAAATTAAAAGGTATTTGCTCACTTAGCTCAGGTCTTTAAAATCCAATCTTATCATCTGTTTTTAGGAAGTCCTTCTTGATACCTACCATACGAATGGCGGTACTTGCTGCTTCTACTCCTTTATTGCCGTATTTGCCTCCGGCACGGTCTAGTGCTTGTTGTTGATCATTAGGAGTAAGGAGACCGAAGATAAAAGGTTTGCCTGAAAGTACGCTCAAATTGGTAAGCCCACTGGCTACGGCTTGATTGATGTATTCGTTATGACTGGTTTCTCCTTTGATGACACAGCCGAGGCAAATCACGGCATCACATTTTTTGTTAGAAGCCAAAATTTTGGCACCCGTAGGGAGTTCGAAAGCACCAGGGACTTGAAGCGTATGAATATTGTCTGCCGTGGCTCCATGTTTGATTAAGGTATCATGGCAGGCCTCATAAAGGGCATGAGTGATGGTTTCATTCCATTCACTGACAATGATTCCGAAACTCATTTCGCGAGCATCGGGCATGTTTTTTTCGTTGTATTGAGATAAGTTTTTTAAGGCACTAGACATAGGAAAAGGGATTGTGTGAAAAATAGTTTTAGTACTTGGTGGACTCCAAGTACCGATTTACCAAAGAACTAAAATTTTAGTTAGTTTACTTCTATAATCTAACTAAAAAAAGTGGAGAACGTTCAATTTAATCATAGGACTAAGAGCATGGTTAAAATTTATTTTGAGTGGAAAATCAATAATTTGTGCCTGCCTGCCGGCAAAGAAGGCAGGGTTCTGGCAAAGCAATTTGAAATAAGTTTAGCAAGCTAAATGAATGCTAAATTGTGCAGTCAGGCCTGTCCCGTACTTGCTACGGGGTTCATAAAGTATTGGTTTTCAGGCGATA
>CAYQRA010000267.1:0-8532 GCA_964419315.1 uncultured Saprospiraceae bacterium
CATGGTTGGTTAGATGAAGGAATCAACTCTTACTACGATCATCGCTATACCGAAAAATATTATCAGCAAGCGGGTTTTGATATGATCCCCCAGTTTTTGATGAAAACAACCGATTACTCCTTATTGGAAATCGCTGCGCTTTATCAAAATCGACGAAACTTAGATCAAGCTTCCGAAACCGATTCAGATGATTTTAGTCGGATCAATTATTTTCTGGGAATCTATGAAAAGCCAGCAGTGGTTTTAAAATATCTGGAAAAATATTTGGGTACTGCCAAGTACGATAAGATCATGCAAGGCTTTTATGAAAAATGGAAATTCAAGCATCCTGGCCCTGAAGATTTTAGAACTTTTGTAGTAGAAAATAGTGGAGAAGAGCTGAAGTGGTTTTTTGACGGATTCATCAATTCCAATGAAAAATTTGATTATGCTTTGCAAAATGTGAAGCAAGTAGGAGCGGCAGAAACGGCAGGAGATTTTGAAGTGAAAGTAAAAAATAAAGGTGGGATTAATGCTCCTTTTGCCATCTCAGGAGTTAAGGATTCACAAATAGTGGCGACTCAGTGGTTTCCGGGTTTTGCAGGAAAACAGTCGGTGGTTTTTCCAGCAGGAGATTATGATCGGCTGGTATTGGATGCAGATAGAAATGCTCCAGATGTTTACCGCATTAATAATAGCATCAAGACCCAAGGCTTGTTTAAAAAAATGAAACCCATCCGATTTCGTTTTCCCTTGGGATTGGACCATTCTGAGAAACGAACCATTTCTATGTTGCCTGTGCTGAGTTGGAATAATTATAATAAAACCATGTTGGGTTTAGCTCTTTTTAATAATCCTGTGCCTGCTAAAAAATTCGAGTACGTGATCGCTCCGGTCTATTCCTTTGTGACCAAAGACCTCAATGGTACGGCCAATTTGCAATACCATTGGTATGCTGGAAATAAATTTTTGGAACGCCTGACTTTAGATCTTGGTATAAAGCGATTTAATTATGACTATCGTCATTTGCGGAAAATTGATTTACAATATACTCGCATAGTCCCAGCCATAAAATTGGAGTTGGGACAAAAATCCAAGAGCTCTTTTTCTCATCAACTACAATTTCGTTCGATTATTCTTGATGAAGAAAAAATCCTTACCGTAATTGATAGTGTCAATGGAAATCGTTTTTTTACAGAACCAGATCGCAGTGTTATTCACGAACTTAGTTATGCTGGACAAAATAGAAAAGCGATCAATCCTTATAGTTTTAGAATTGCTTTAGAGCAGCAAAGTTTTTCTGCTGCAGGTCGAGCAAATAACTACCTAAAAGCTTCTTTGGAATGGAAGGGAGCCTACACTTATGATTCTGGAAGGAGTATTGATTTTCGTTTTTTCGCAGGCTATTTTATACAAAATAATAGAAGAGATTTACAATTGCTACAAGATGGTTTTGCGCGTGGAAATTTCTCTCTGGTGGGCGAAGGGTATAATGACTATCGGTATGATGATTTGTATTTTGGTAGAAATGAAAACCAAGGTTTTGTATCCCAGCAAGTGATGATTCGAGATGGTGGATTTAAAAATGCTTTGGGAGGCGCCAAATCTTTTGGAAAATCCAATGACCTCTTGGTCGCTATAAATCTAAAAGCAGATTTGCCGCAAAACCTTCCTTTTAATCTTCCTTTAAAACCTTATTTTGATTTGGGCTATTATAATGATACGCATCAATTTAGTGGTCAGACGATGAAAGAGAATTTTAATTGGAGTGGTGGTATTATGTTGGATTGGTTTAATGGAAATTTAGCTATCTATTTCCCACTGGTACATTCTAAAAACTTAAAGTTTGAATATGAAGAAAGAGGAGGCTATATCAACCGGATTAGCTATACGGTAAATCTCAATGCTGCAGATCCCTTTGACTTGGTCAATTCGATTTCTTTCTAAAGTCTTCGAATAAAAGCTAGAAAAAAATAGGAGTCATCCCGAATTTCCTTCTTGAAGAAAATTCGGGATTTTTGCGTTAGAGATACACGTATTAAGCAGCGGGAGGCCTGGCAAGATACTGTTTGACCGGAGGGAGTTTATCTTGTCTAGCTTTTTCAAAACATAACCAGTCGGTATGTTTTACCTTTTTTGAGCAATGCAAAAAATGAAAGCTCCCTTAGTTCTAATAAATAGTCCATAAAATTGGATTTATAAAAATTCGGGATGACTTATGTTTATGATTAGCGAGAATGTTTTTCTAGCTCTAAGAAACACCCGCACTCGCTTTCTTATAATACAGTTCAGAACAATTGTCTTCTGATAAAATTTCATTGGCGACTCTCTGAATATCTTCCACACTAATTTTCCGATAAGCTTCTACTTCCGTATTGATGAGACTGGCATCTCCTAGCAATTCGAAGTAAGCCAAGTTCATGGCTTTGTTGAGGACACTCGTTTCTGAAAAAATCAAAGTACTCTCAATTTTATTGATGTACTTCTGTAATTCTTGCGCACTTATTTTTTCCTTCTTCAAGCATTCCAATTCTTTCCAGATGGCTTGTTCTATTTTTTTCAAATCAACCCCATCACTCGGTTTGGCTTCAATGACGAGTAGGCCGGGATCAATACTACCGGTGATATAAGCATCAATAGAATTGACAAGGTGTTGTTCTTTCAACAAACGGCGATACAAACGAGAAGAACTACCATTGCACATAATATCCGACAATAAATCGACAATAAAGTAATCAGGGTGATTGCGGGCTGGGGTATGAAAAGCGATGTAAATAGCATCCATTGGCACATTGGCCTGCTGAATGCGTTGCTGAAGTTTCTGTTGGATGGGTTCTTGTGGCAATCTACGATTAGGAAGGTTTTTACTTGGGATCTCGCTAAACCATTTTTCTACCATTGCTTTTATCGCAGGTAATTTTATGGGACCGGCAATACTGATGATGGCATTATTCGGTTGGTAATAAGTCTCGAAAAAATGACGGACATCATCTAGGGTTGCATCTTCGACATGCTGGGGAACTAAGCCAATCGTTGGCCAACGATAAGGATGCACCGTAAAAGCAAGGTCGGACAGGTGATGCCACACATCCCCATAAGGTTGGCTAAGGCAAGTTTCCTTAAATTCTTCTAGGACTACCTTACGCTGAATGTCCAATGCTTTCTGATCGAGGTTGAGGTGCAACATCCGGTCGGACTCCAACCAAAAGACCGTTTCCAAATTTTCTACAGGTAGCGTAACGTAAAAGCTCGTCATATCGCTATTGGTAAAGGCATTGCTGTCGCCACCAGCGAGCTGAACGATATCATCGAAATCCTTTACGTTTTTTGAACCACCAAACATCAAGTGTTCAAACAAGTGAGCGAAGCCTGTTTTTTCAGGGGATTCATCTCTGGCTCCTACATTATATAGGACGTTTACCGCTACCATCGGAGTGCTGTCATCTTCGTGTACCAATACTCTCAGGCCATTCTCCAATTCTATTCTTTCGTAATTGATCAAGTCTATAATTTTTATACCGAAGTTGTTTTAAAATGGGGCTTGACATTAGTCCTAAGCGCCTGCTTTTACCGGCCGACTGACTTACTTTAGAAGCCTTCGCCATTGATTCAGTAGATAAACGCAAAAAGGATACAAATCGTACCTTGGGTTTGGACACGCTCTTATCTAGATTCTTCTACCTTCTTTTTCTTTGCCGTCAATTCTAAGAAATCAACCAATTGATTGATCTCGTCTACTGCTTTAAAAGGGCTTTTCATTTGGAGTCGTTCTCCGTGTCGAATTTCATACATTCTCCCCAGGTAAAAAGAAATTGCGCCATCATCAATATTTCCATCCAAATAAGCACCATAGAGGTACTCAAAATTCCTTTCCCGTTCTTCATAAGTACTGGAGTGGTGAATGACTGCCCAAGGAGTCTGAGCCGCTAAATCTCCGACTTCTTTTATATTGGGGTAACCATATTTACTTAAATATTGTTCCACTTTAACCAAATTGATAGAATCCTGTTGGATTTGTTGGAGTGTAAATTTAATATCTTCTGGGGAGTTGCGCCCATACCTAGCCATTATTTCAGAAGATTGCCCTTGCCTTAGCTTTTGATCTTCTTTGAATAAATCCTCTAGGTAAGCCTTTTTTCGTTTTACGGTTTTTAGACTAGCAATTTCTTCTTGAATGGACAAACGTTCTGCTTTTTGCTTGTCCTGACAAGCCATGTTTAAGAGTAAAGCCAATCCTAAAAAGGGCAATAGATATCTCATATGCTCTTGTTTGCGAAAGAGGGGTGAATAATATGGAATGCAGATAATGAGAGTAATTACATACTTACACAAAGTTACTTTTAATTTTTGTGAAAGAAGTTGACTTCCGCGTCTTAAAAGACAAAATCAATTCACCTCAAACACCAAAAAAGAAAAGAGCAGCATCTATCTATTCTGAAAGCACTTAGTAAGTTTTTTAGGAAAATACCTTATTCCTTTTCCCTCGATTGTTCAGGTTTATAATAAAACTGACCCTAGGTCAGCTGTGCTTGCTATGCTTTCTTTTGTTCATTCATTAAAAAATACAATTATGATTCGACCCGACATTTCTCGACTCAATAAGAACCGATCCATCTATTTGAAAATTGGTTTTATCTGCTCACTAAGTTTTATGTTCCTCGCTTTTAATTGGACTTCTGATTTTTATATACCGGATGAAAAGCAAATTGTGCTGGATGGAGAGCCCGATATAAAGATGATGCGAACGATTCAGGAAAAGAAAAAATTACCACCTCCTCCGGTAGTTGCTCCGACGGTGGAACCAGTGATTGAAGAGTTTGAAATGACCACGGAGCCTATTCCAGAAAGTATTTATGAGCCGACCTCTGATCCGCAAGATTTGGTGCAGGAAGAAATCGTAGCAGCGCCCGCACCAAAACCTGCACCACTTCCACCACCGCCTGCTCCAAAAGAGAAGGTTCCCGATGAGTTGTTTTTTGTAGTGGAAGAAATGCCTCGCTTTCCTGGATGCGAAGAGGAAGGTTTGTCTAAAGCGGAGCGGAAAATTTGTGCAGAAAAGGCCATGCTAGAATATGTCTATGGTAAGATTAGGTACCCTGAGGTGGCTCGTAGAAATTCGATTGAAGGAGTTGCAGCCATTAGTTTTGTAGTGGAGAAAGATGGAAGTTTGAGTAGTTTCGAGATCGCTAGAGATCCAGGGGGAGGCTTGGGGAAAGAAGCTTCAAGAGTGGTGAAGTTGATGCCGAAGTGGATTCCGGGGAAGCAGCGAAATAATCCAGTACGAGTCAAATATACGCTACCGGTTAAATACCAATTGCAATAATTTACATTCCGTAAAATGCCCAAAATCCATTTTGACTTTGGGCATTTTACCGAGTGAATTTTCCGGTAGTTTTTCGACGATCGGAAGAGGGCGTTTTTTCTTTTAGAAAAGCGTCCTTTTCTTTTTTTGAAAAAAACTTAAAGGGCTTGTAAGCCTTCCATGCCACTGCCACTAATGCAGACTACCGCAGGTCGCGGAATGCTATTTCCACCTCCCGGCCAACGACTCGTTAACTTACTCAAAGAACTCGACGTCTCGCCTGGATGTTGGACACTTAAGAATAAGGTTTTTCCATCTGTAGAAAAACAAGGCCCGGTAAATTCTGCATCATTAGGCGCACTCGCCACTTGTAAAACACTGCCCGCCTGCGTCCCTCTGCGAGGAACAACGAAAAGTCCATTATTCTTAAAAGTCGCATATTCCCCCTGATTCATCGCACGACCAGAAATATCGGAAGTAAACCATAGATTGCCTGCTCCATCAAAAGCCATATTATCAGGACAAGAAAATCCAGTATCTTTTCCTCCTGCAAGGAAAGTCGCTGGTTTGAATTTTAAACTATCGTAACGGCCATTTTCTTCTTCTAGCTTTAGGATAGAGCCATGAAAATTTCCTTTGGGTTTATTATTGGTCAAGGAGATAAAAACAGCTCCGGTAATCGGATCAATTTCAATGTCTTCTGGTCGATCGAGGCGACTGCCTCCTACCAGTTTAGACGCTTCGCGTAGGCGAATCAAAACCTCTGTTTGACTTTTAAAGTTTTCTTGTAGAATAGACTGCTTTTCAAAATCAAGTGATTCCCAACGACCATCTCTAAGGTTGGCTACATACAAAGTTCCCTCTGCAAGGCTACCGGGTTTGGAGCTGATAAATTTATAAATACATTCGTTATTGGCATCGTCTCCCGTATAGACCACGATTCGGCCATCGGGCAATTCTTTTACGGTAGCACATTCATGGGCACATCGGCCAAGGGCTACATGTTTTTGGGCTTTACCCGTTTTTAGATCTACTTCTACGACCCAGCCATAATGCTCTGGTGGATGTTCATAATATTCTTGCCAACCCAAACCTCTACCTTTAAATTCTCTCTCTCCAGTTTCAAAATTTCGTTCTCCCCAAAAACTATCATAATTTTCTTCACAGGTTAAGATCGTACCCCAAGGCGTAATACCTCCAGAGCAATTGGCCAAAGTACCAATGGCGGTATTGCTTCCTGCGATGGGCTCGTGCCAGTTGAAAGGAATTTCGGTCAAGGCATGGATGCGGCGATTGTCACTCGCATTGGTATCTACCGCCCATTGATTATTGGCGTCTTTTTTTACCCGCAGAATGCTGCCTCCTACATTATACATTTCGGTTTTTACCTGCTCCTTGGTTTTCTTTTTTTTGCCATCATATTTTGAGACAAACTTAGGATCTACATATTCGTGGTTGACCCAAAGAAATCCACTGACTGGATTTTTGGGATCATCTGGAATGAAAGCAGTAAAATCATTATTATAACCAAAGCGGTCGGAAGCAGAAATAGGATCTCCCCAACGGATCAATAAATCGTATTGAAAGCCATCTGCCAGTCGAAGATCATCTTCTGCACAGGGACGAATTCCTTGGAGTGCAAAATTATTTTGTCCAGTTAGAGCACTGCTCCAAGGGCTGCTCATAAGTGGGGGCATCAGGGCCATCCCGAGTGTTCCTTTTCCTAAGAAATCGAGGAATTTGCGGCGATTCATTGGTTTGGACATCTGTTGTTAGATTTTGGTTCTTTGACTTAAAATAGGGGGAGAGTCAAAGAACTTGGATTTTTAGTTGGTAGAGAGCGGAATCCTGAAAGTTTTAAGGCGATGCTCTATTACGATGAATAGTATACTTCTTCAAAATTCATGCTCGTTAATCTAAAACGACAATATTGAGCCGTCCAATATATTTTTTGGTACCTTAAATAATGTTTAACGCGCTATTATTTTTTCCTTAAAAAGTTAAAACTAAGGCCAGTACTGACGACAAAAGCTCGTAAACCGTCGCTTCGCTGGTATCGAGCAAATCGCCAATTCCAGCTTTTAAAGATGCCTAAGCCTGTTTTTTTGCGATAATGCCAACGGCCAAAGCCATAAAGCGGGGTAAATTTGAAGCCCAGTGCCCATTGTTGACTCTTAAAAGTAGACAAATCGTAATCAGAGGTGTAGAAAAGAGCATCTACTTCGTGTTCTTGGTAAGGGGCAAAATAGATCGAGGCTTGCTGCTGATGGTAGCGATAAGAAGGGGTAAAAGTGCAGGCATTTCCTATTTTTATCCCTAAACCCAATTGGAGGGTATTGGATTGTAATTGAAAGGTGTCCCAATAATAGCGGTAGAAAAAACGACTGATCAAGAAGTCGCCCCAATAATAATGGAGCCGAACACCAATTGGGATTTTAAAGCGAGAAGAAGGGAAACGCTCAATTCGAGCCAGTTCCTCTCCCGAGAAATAAACGCGGTGAAAAGGGGTCGAAAGCAAGCCCCGCTGGAAGCTCAGATCTGTTCCAATGGAGGCTTGTAATCTAGGGCCGATGATTTGAGTGAGGTTGAGCCCCAATTGAAAATCATTGCGGCGATCGGTGGGGACTTGGGTGTTGGGATTGCCCCTGAGTTCGTCTGGAAAAAACAGTTGCCAACGATCAAAGAAAACTTGACTATTGACCAACCACTCTCTACTTTGATCTTTTGATTTCCAAGCAATAAAAGCACCGAGCGTGCCGGATAAATAATCAGATTCTGTAGCGCCGCCCATGTTTAAACCATAGCGGTACTTTTTATCTACCGGGGCTTCCTCCCAGGCAACATTTAATTGTGCTTGGATGTCTTCTTTGGAAGCGGAACTAATCACTCGGTCAATTCTATCGGTAGAAGCCGAAGTATAGAAATTGATACCCCCATTTATTTTGAGTTGACTAACAGAATCAAGCGCTACTTTGATTTGGATTTTGCTATCGTAGTCATTGAGTTTTTCGGTGCCCGTACCTCCGGTGACTGCGGAGTTGTTGCCATCCTGATCATAATAATGAAATAAAAAATCCACTTCGGTACTTTGTTCTTGTGGTTTTACAAGCAGACTATCCATGCTGGATTCCATAGACTGACTAAATGCCAGAAAAGGAAGAAGAAAGAATAGAAGGAAAGGGATTTTTTTCATGAAGTTGTTTTAAAATGGAGGTTGAGAGTTATTGTAAGTGCTTGGTTTTCAAGACGAA
>CAYQRA010000268.1:0-8521 GCA_964419315.1 uncultured Saprospiraceae bacterium
GCATTTGACTTTTAATCAAAGGGTCCCGGGTTCGAGCCCCGGCCAGGTCACAAAAGTAGCAATAAGCCTTGTAAATCGATGATTTGCAAGGCTTTTTTAGTAGTGGGGTAAACATAGGGTAAACAATTGAAAAAAGCTTTAGTGCGAGTAATTTGAGATAAGTATTGATGCTCTTTTGGTGTATGTGTTGTTTTTAGACGCTTTTGCTTTTTTCCTCTTTCTTCCACTCTTAGAAGCTTTCTTGAATTATCTACTGCTTATTTTGAAAAGTCAGATAGAATACTCTTTTGACGGGGCACAGGAGAAGTATATCCTTCTTGATTTTTAAACGATTTTCTTTGAGTTATTTATCCAGCATGAGAACTCTATTATTCTAAATAAGCTGTATTTGGAGCATGTGCTTTATTTATTTTCATCGTTTGCCGCAAAAATAAAATCAACCTTTCCCAAAATGTCAAGTAATTAACGAGCATTTTCAATGCTGTACCTCCACAGTTAAAAAGGAAGATAGCCGACATTTATTTTAAAGGTATTTTCATAAGTATTTAGGAGAGAAAAGCTTGTTGGAGGACATAATCAAACGGTTTGGTGATGTAATTGACGAATTTGCTCAATGATAGGGGAGTGATGAATTTCTTTAAGGAATTGAGAAAATGTTGCTTTCTTAGATTTGCGTATGGAAATAGCTCTGTTAATATTAGATTCTACCTTGTTAATGTTACCAGTAACTAAAGCATTATAGACAGCTCTTTCATAAAAAATCTGTGCTCCTTCCTTTAAAATCTCTTTTCTATTTGAAGAGGTGATTTTATCTGAATTATTGGAGGTAGGAAAAAAGAAGTTGAAAAAATCATCCGCATTTTTTCTATGGTTTACAATATGTTGGTGATTGTTGAAATCTTCGAGGTCACTTAGCCGGAAAATGTCTTGCCTTCGATCTAAAAAGCCTATGAAGGAATGCTCCTTACTTTTAAGTGCATTGATGATAGGAGATGGAATTTCATGATAAGAGGAGGTGCCATTTTGAGCCAAATGCGGGATAATAGTTTCTTTGTCTTCTGTAAGGTTTGTAGAGACAAATTCTAGCACAAGTTTGGAGGCAATGGGGTATTCTCCATTTCTTCGGGTCACTCCGCAAAAAGTCCCAATGTATATAGTTCCATTTGGATGATATGATTTTGTACTGGAGTTGGAGGAGGGGACTCCTTTTGAAGGGGCTACTTCTGCGACTTTTACGCTGCAGAAGCCAGTTCTTTGGTTTTCAATATTTTGTAGGGTGATGTTTAAAACAGAACGAACCAAATCCACCTGACCATAAGCGGTTATAATGCCTTTTTCTGAAAAGGCATAATGTTCTACAAAACCAGATTTGTTAATTTTTAGTTTGCTTACTCTAATTCCATCTTTTCCATAAGAATACATTTTGTAGACGCCACTATATTTTAGATTTTCAAAAGACTTTAAATCTTTAAATCTGGTTACAGGAGAAATTAGGGCTCGACTGTTTCGAGATAAATAATTGACGATTTTATCTTCTCTGGGATTACCCGAAGGAGGGCAGGGCAGTAGCGTGTCAGGGGATGATTGCTCAAAGTCAAAATCTTTTTTTGCTCTAGCGACAACAACAGCCCCCGTACCCAATTCTCCAACTGGAGTATACATGGTATTATGACTGCCAAATAAGATATTTCCTCCGGCTTTCATCAAAATCAGATTGACAAAACGATGGTGGTAGTTTTTCTCAAACATGGAAACAACCAAATAGGTAGGACTACTGAGTTGATCGTTCATAATAAATCCGTCAAATTCAATTTCTTCGCCTTTTGTATTCATTTTGATTTTCATTCGACATTTTAATGCTCCACTTTTTTGCTCTAAATAAATCTGGAACAAACCCTTGCCAACCGTAGAGTAGTAGCCATTTTCGCGAAGCCCTTTTAGATCTTTTGAGGAGTATTTTTCATTAAAGTAGATATAGTAAGAACCGATTAGTTTTCTGGTGTCCTCATAAAATAGAGCACCGCGTTTGTAAGGGCCAGGGTAGATTTTGAGGTCTTCAAAATTGAACCTTAGTCGTTGTTCAGGGTTATCTCCGTTGTAAAGCTTGGTTTTTAATAAGGAGGCACGATTAATCAAAAAATTAGATAGCCCTAATTTTTGCTCGGTGTTCAGTATCTTTTCCTCAATCCAATCCAGATTGTCTCGTTCTCTTTGTGGGGTAGCAAATAATTGATTGCTTTCTACCTTTTGAAAGACGGCCAAGCTTCCAATGGTGTGGCCCGAGCCATTATTGTAGATATAAACGGCTTGTATGATTTGGGGGTGCTCTAAAGCTCCGACAAAGGCGTAAAAAGAAAGGACACAATCGTCTTCTCTCAAATTGATAAGGACTTTGTTATTACCTATAAATTCAACAGTAACGGTTTTCGTCTCTGCTTTATAGCGTCTGCTAAAATAAGTCAGTTGACTTTTGTTGATACCTGAAATATGTACGTTGGAAACCTGAAATTTTTCTTTGTTAGTATTGTGTAAATTATAGATGTTATAATGACCAACAAGTCTTTTTAGTTGACCGATTTCCTCATACTCTGCATCTATTACTTTTTTGAAAACCTCTAGGAGTTGATTCACCTTGCCAGAGGATCTTTTATTGACCAAGATGTTTTTGAGGGTTTTAGGATTTAAGTTGAGCATAAAGGGTTGCTGACCAAGAAAGTCTGCTAGGGAGGAACATCTAGGGAAATGATCTGCTTTCATCAGATGAAAAAGGTCTTCATCTGCTTTTTTGGAGATGTGAAGGGTGATCTTGTCCCAAATCTGTGCAAGAATGGCTTTATAAATCTTGGGGGTAATTTTTTCGAGCTCTTCTTTTGACATTTTTTTGTGAAAGGGACTATCGATGAAAGAATAATCCAGGATAGCAAGAAAAGTTTCTTCGTTTAAAGGGATGCTAGTATTGGCCATGAATTGGAGTTGTGTTATTAAAGTCTATAACAAAAATAACACTGATTGCAATAGGCTTTTAATTTTTCCCAAAAAAGCTTCAATTTTTCCGGATTGTATCTAGGAAGACTGGTAAAATTGCTTCAAATAGGTGTTATATTTTCTTATTTTTTCCAGTAAACCTGAATTATCTTGCGTTTGTGAAAGATATTATAGGCGCTTATTTACCCATACAAAAAGAGTAAACTCTTTTAAAAAGGAGTAGAATCCTTGCCCGTTTTTCGAACCTAATTTTTCAAAAAAAAACTTTGATAAAATCATTAAAAGTAGGGATATGTTTGAACTTGTAAAACAACTAAATTGTATTACTAGTAACAAATAAAACAAATAACTTACATGTTGGCCTTTGCTGAAAGAACTGAGAATTGTCTCGGTTGCTTTACAGGATTTCCATTGCTTTATTTAACCATTAAACTCAATAAAATGATTCGCTTTACCTTTCTGATGCTCCTTGTGATAGTCGCTTTACAAGCTTGTGACAATGAACCCTTAATTATCGTTGAAGAAGACCCCATTGAGGTTACAGACACAACAGAGACCTCTACGATTGATACAATTGATACTCAGGATACTTTAGACCTTGAAACAAGTTTTTGTATCCCTCCATTTGGAGTGGATACCAGTACAGTCCTCTTTTTTACAGAATTGGACGGAGTGCCCTATCAACCAATGGCCAACTTTGTCTGTACCATCCCCAATTTTTTCTTAGACATAGATCAAATTTGGGTTAATGGATCGATTCCTCCAGCACTTAAAGTCGTTACCTTGATGATGCCGGTAGATATCAGTCCTGGCGAATACCCAATCCAATTGAATTCCCCATATGATGCCCGTTATGTGCCAAGTATGGACAATAATTTTTCGGTGGATAATGGTATGCTTTACATTTCTAAGCATGATACCGTGAATCATATTATCGAAGGAGGCTTTGAGTTCAATGCTACTAATCTGGCCAGCCCAGTACTACCTTCCGTATCCTTTACCAATGGATGCTTTTGGGTGCAATACGAATAGTTTTCGACTCTTCTGAGGTACTAGTAAAAACGCTTTTTACACAGACCCTATAGGTTCTGTATTTCTCCCAATCCTTAAAAACAATCACCATGAGAGTAAGCCTCTTTATTTTCTGCTTTTTATTGATTTTTCCTGATTCCTTTTCTCGAACCATTGTAGTTGAAGAATCCCCTTTTTCCTTTTCTAGTGAGCAATCCTGTGATACAGAAGCCTGTATGAATATCGCCAATCAGGCTATTTGTGAAGGAGACGATGTTTCATTTACGATTTGTACCGACTCTACTACTTTCCTTTTTTCCGTCGTCAAATGGGGAGATGATTCCGTTTTTGATACCTTGGCCAATACAGAATTAGTGGCTAACCATACTTATCAATTTCCTTCTTGTAGTGAAATTCCAGGTAATCCAGATTTGACTCCACTTGGCTATGAGTACCCCATTGAACTCAAGGTGTTTTATCTTTGTAATGGAGAGGTACTTTCACAGCGAATTATTTCTTTTATCACTGTAGTTCCCATCCCTGAACCTTGGTTTGAATTTACTGGTGGCGATTGCGAAGAGACCCTAGAAATTGAATTTACTAACAAACCTTGTGGATTCGAGAGTGGTTACTTCTGGGATTTCGGAGATGGGAATACTTCGACGGAAGAGGATCCTACTCATGAATACGGACAGCCGGGGGTATATAATGTCACCCTTTTATTAAAAGACGCAGTTTGTGGAGATGCAAGCATTACTCGAACGCTATATATCACTACCCCTCCCGTTATAAAGGAAGCCGAGCTGATTGTTAGTCCTGATAGTTTGTGTACGCTCCCCGTACATATAGAGACTCATCTCGTACAGATGTATGGAGATAGTGTACATTGGTCGGTATCTCCTGCTTTTGGGGTCCAGTTTATTCCAAATCAAAATGCAAGTACTCCAGAAATTGTGATTAGCATTCCCGGGACTTATGAATTTACCGTTCAAGTGTTTAATGATTGTCCGGAGGGAGATACAGAGACTCTTACTATTACAGTATTTACCCCAAAGTCAATTGAAGTAGATTCTATCGGGGCTTGTGTCGGTGAAGAAATTTGTTTGAAGGATTTTGTGACCTTCTTGGGCGGACGACCAGACCCATTGACAATTGATTTTCCTGATGGGACTTCAACTGGTGGGACCGTAGATGATCTAAAGATTACTTATGCTCAGGCGGGGCCTTACACTATTTTTTTAAGTGGTTTTGATGATTGTGGTCATCCCGTTAAAGCCGAAATTCCGGTAAGTATCGATCCGGTAGCAGAAATAACTTCAGCTAGTTTAGATTTTGAGCCTGAGGATTTGTGTGACTCTGTGGTTCGAGTTGGGGTAATGGTGAGTGTTGAAAATGCTAGTGGAATTGCTATCAGTGTCAGTCCAAACACAGGTGTTTCTATCGTAGCTGGCACCAATGGGAGTTATCGAGACATTTTACTGTCTATGGCCGATGGTTACGAAATAACGATAACAGCTTTGAGTGATTGTAAAACGGATGAAATTACTTTAAGTATAACTACCTTTCCACCCAAGTCAATAGAGGTAGAACCCATTGCTGCCTGTGTAGGAGAAGAAATTTGTGTATTAGATTTTGTTAGCTTTATTGGTGGCCCTCCAAATCCATTAATAATGAACTACCCAGGGGGGACACTAACTGGCGGAACCATAGATGATCCAAAAATTACCTATAATGAATCGGGAATCTTCACTATTTCCTTAAGTGGTTTAGATGATTGCGACCATCCCGTTGAGGCTGAGATTCCAGTAAGTATTGAACCAGTGGCAGAAATTATTTCTGCTAGCTTAGATTATGATCTCAATGATTTATGTGACTCTGTGATTCGAGTTGGGGTAATGGTTAGCGTTGAAAATGCTAGCGGAATTGATCTCAGTGTCAGCCCAAGCACAGGCGTTTCTATCGAGGCTGGCACCAATGGAAGTTATCGAGACATTTTACTGTCTACAGCCGATGATTACGAAATAACGGTAACTGCTTTGAGTGATTGTAAAACGGATGAAATTACTTTGAGTATAACTACTTTTCCACCAAAGACAATAGAAGTACAAACTATTTCTGCCTGTACAGAGGAGGAAATACGCGTTCGAGATTTTGTGACTTTTATTGGTGGGCTACCCAATAATTTAGTGATTACTTATCCGGGAGCCACTAAAGTTGGTGGAACTGATACTGATCCTGTGATTACTTATGATCAAGCTGATTCTTACACTATTTTTATCAGTGGTGACGATGATTGTAATCAAGAACTAAATCAAGAAATAATAGTAGAAATAGCAGAACCTGCAAACATTATAAGTGCTGATTTGATCTACGACTCTGATAGCCTTTGTAATAGCGTGGTGAGATTGGGAGTATTACTAAATGTTGAAAACGAGGACGAGATTGAAATTATTATCAGCCCCGATTTGGGAACAAGTATCCTACCTGGAACTAATGGTAATTACCGAGATATTCTCCTTACGGAACCAGAAACATACGAGATTACCATAAAAGCAAAAAGTGAATGTATTGAATCTAGTGAGGTGCAATTTAGCATAACTATTTTTCCAGAAAAATCGATTCATACTACTGATGTTAATGCTTGTGTAGAGGAATCGATTGATTTAAAAGACTATATTGAATATAATGGCGGCGCTCTGCAAGAAGTACAGGTTGGCCATCCAGGAGCAAACCAATTGGGAGGAACAGACGATTTGCCTGTACTCGAATATGGACTAGAAGGAAGCTATCTCATTATTGTGAGCGGGAAAGATGATTGTGGTCGATTAATTGAAGAAACCCTAGATGTAGAAATTGCTCCACTTGCTGAAATTACCTCTGTGAATCTTATCTACGATACCCTGGAGCTTTGTAATAATGAAGTTACGCTGGAAACCTCCATCGTGGTGGCTAATGTCGATACAGTGATTTGGGTGGTCACTCCTTCCTATGGTGTTAATATCAATATCACCTCAGACCCTTTTGCTCCTACGATCACTTTAACCGAACCAGAAAATTATACGATTGAAGCACGAGGAATAAATGGGTGCCCTTTGATCGCGAGCGAGACTTTTACTTTGGAGACATTTGATGGACTCTCGGCGAATACTTCCAATATTAGCTCGTGTACTAGCCAAGAAATTGACCTTGCAGATTACATCCAATATTTTGGTGGAACTCCCCTTAATTTGCATTATGATATACCCGGTGCTACTGTGATTGGTGGGACTATGACGTTTCCAATAATTGTTTATGATGATGCCGGAAGTTTTCAAATTACAATCAGTGGCGAAGATGTATGTGGAAATCAACTGGTGGAACAGCTTGAGGTGGATATCACTCAGCTCATTGATATTACGGTTCCTGGTTCTTTAGGCACATATTGTGTAGACGCTCCCGAAATCAATATCCTGAATTTTGTTTCGGAGCTTATTCCTTTGACCTGTAGTGGCCCTGGTATTACTGGAGACTGTATTTTTGTTCCTTCTGCTGGAATTCCTGGTGTTAATACGATTATTATCACTGATCCCAATTGTGGATTGGAGGATACTACTACTATTACTATCCTAGAGCAAGACCCTTTAATTGCGGACGCTTTATACCTTTGCCCAGATGATGATTTTATTGCCTTGGATACGTACATTCGAGAAGGCATCTGGTTCGGACCAGGAGTGATCAATGATACGCTGTACCCTGCTTTGATTATTGGTCAGTCAGGTGTGTTAAATTATCAAACGGATAGCCAAAGCATCTGTCAATCTCAAGGAGTATTGCCATTTGAAGTCGAACCCATACTCTATCCTCAAATAGAATGGACAGGAGACTTATGTGAAAATACAAGCATTGCATTGGACTGTGGTAATTGCCCGACCGGTTCAACTCTTGAATGGAATCCTGGGCCACAAGTTACGCTTTTGGATACCGGTTATATGACAGTTACTTTAGATGTTGAAACACAAGGAGGATGTCCATTCAGTGCAAGCGAAGAATTGTACGTCCAACATATTCCGGTTCCTTCTTTTACCTATGAGGTTATCCCAGACTGTGAAGAAACGCTATTAATTATTCAAACGATAGATACTGATGGAGGAACTAATTTTAGTTGGGATTATGAATTAGGAAGTACTCAGAATACTCAACCAGATACTTTGGTCTTTCCGGCTGCTTCAGATACTCTTTTTTATAAGGTGAGACTGACTTCTAATAATATCTGTGGGGTAGGTTTTTTTGAAATTACTGTTGAAGTTCCTGCGGTGTTTAATGCCGCGATCGATCTTTATCCCCTAGATACGGTCAACTTGTTTTGTCCGCCATTTGTAGCCCAAATTGTTGATTTGCACACAGGACCTCGCGACTCTTTTTTTGTAGATTATGGCTATAAAGGAATCACTTCGAGTAATGAATTTCTAGACGTAGAATACACCAATCTGACAGCAGTGCTGCCTCACGCTTCAACACGGCGGCATCGTAGTCCGGAATATCGTCT
>CAYQRA010000269.1:0-8512 GCA_964419315.1 uncultured Saprospiraceae bacterium
TTTCTTGTCTTACCGCTTTTATCTCTTCTTTCATTTTCTCATTCCCCAATGCTTCTAAACCAGAAAAAATACTTTGCCTTTCTTTTAATGCGGTCGCAAATTCAGGATCGCTATCACGGCGAACCAAGATTTCCTTTTCTTCTTGTGCAGTCAATTGTCCAAAAAGATAACGATCTATCAGGTCGGGGTTTTCCATATACTCCTATTGTTTGAAAATTTTCTTAAAAAACGAAGAAGCATCCATCATTTGCTTTAGTTGCTTCAAACACTTTGCTTTTTTATTGCGGATTACCTGATCGCTGGCATAATTCATCCGAATAGCAATTTCTTTCATCTTGAAACGATCGTAATAATAGTGCAATAATAATTGTTGACAATCCTCTCCGAGTTGGCCTAGTAATTCCAGCATCGCTCTTTTTTCTTCGTTCATCTCTAAAGTCTTAAAAGCTTGATCTTCCACTTTTACAAACTTCGTCTGTTCTTTTAACTCTTCCGTTTTTATTCGACGTTGCTTCAATTTATTCAACCAAATGTAGCGACATATGGAGTAGAAATAAGTCTTTAGTCGACTAGTCAAAACAAAGTCGTTTTTTCTGACCTGATTAAAGAGTACCAAAATACCCTCTTGAAAAACATCTTCAGCATCTTCCACCGTTCCACTATTTTGACTAATAAAATTAGCGATACCAGAAAAAAAAGATTGATACAGTTTTTTCAAACCCACTGCCCGATCTCTAGATTGCGCAGATCGCAATAGCCTCAGGAATTCCTCATCCGTATTTATGGACATAAGTAGCTTCTTTTGTTAATCTAGATTTATCAAAAAAGGTAATCAAAAAAATGAGTTTTTTCTTAAAATTAAAAAAAAATCTATTCTTGTGGTTACACTCTTTTTTTTTAGGCTATTAAATCATTACAAACCTAGAAGAGCAATCCAAAATAGGAACAAGGACTATCACTGCTATGAAAATCATCAATTGGTGAAATTCTCATTCAAATGGAATCCAACAAGAAGGACTAAAATTTAAAAGCGACCTTCTTTATGGATGATCATTTACCTTTCCTTAATTCTCCTTTAATTTTTTCGGCACCACTGGTCAAAAAGAATCCATTCTTTTTGACCCAATCTCCTTATGCATTCAAAAGGGCGGATACCGAAAAGCCATTAATAGAGTAGGTGTTATTTTCTAAAATCAAATAAGTTATGAGCAAAAAGCAATTTAAAACCAGTACCCTTTTTTTTCTACTCCTTCTGGGAGTCCCCGCTTTGTTCTCTTTTTTGCAGATGCCGGAGAGTATGAACAATGCGAGCATTGAGGTCTTTCCTGATCAAGAGACTTATTCCGGCAAAAACATCAGTAGCTATATCATTGGAACCAATCGAAATCATGTTCCATTGGACAATGCCGACCTCAATCTAAAACCTAATCCAAACGCTGCACCAGAGGCCACTAAAATCAATGAAATGGTAGCGAAGTATGGTACGGTTGCGCCTAGATTTGGCAATAAAAGAAAAATTTATCGAATTGGGCATTTGGTGACAGATGGTACCATTAACTATGATTGCGATAATCTAACTATTACTCCAACTGACGGATTCCTTTTTTCTGAACACAATTCGAATGATACCCAATATCCGTATGGCCCAAGTAATGAATATCCGCATGATGACATCCGAAACGGAATGGAAGAAGCCATTCGAATGAATGCAGATGTAACGATGGTGATTAATTTCGCAGATGACAATGCTATTCAAGAAGCCAAAGACATGATTGATTCTCTTAAGAAATATACTTATGAAGGTACCCCATTGATCGAATATGTCAAATATTTCGAAATAGGAAATGAGATAGGCTACACGATCAACCCTGGCCATTGTGCCTATGCTTGTACTGCAGAAATCTATGCAGAAAGAGCAAAATCCATTATCAATGCAATAGCACCACTTCATCCTTCTGCAAAAATTGGGGTAGTAGGTAGCAATGCGAGCGATTGGGCTGGAGATGGATGTTCTATTTATCAAAGTATTGGCGATGGTAAATGTAGTGGAAATTGTCCTACGGCAACCCCGACAACTCAAGGATGGGGACCAGCATCTATCTATCTGCCTAATATGTTAGCTATTTTAGACAATAAAATTGATTTTTTAATCCTCCATAGCTATGCTAGTTATCCTTTGGCGCAAGCAGAGAGTGTTTTGAGCAATACGGTAGATAATCCTTCCGACATCGGTGGCGCTTTTATGGCTCAAAACTCTTGGAATATAGAAAAGATAACAGATCCAACATTCGATGATCCGATCCAACCAGCCATCAGTGCCTACAATAGCACACACACTAATCGTCCGATCACTCTTGCCAATACAGAATACTGTACGCATCTAAATTCGGGTACAAGATCAAAATTAGTTCATGGCACTTTAGAAGCATTATACACTGCCGACAATATGCTAACCGCCATTGCTTTAGATTTTGAAATGGCTGTTAACTTCGCGATGTATCATAGACCCAACTCAACAACCGCTGGTCCTGTAGAACCCTCTACTGACTTATTATTTAAGGGAGCAGATTCTTCTAAAGTAAAACCTGTTTTTGAAATCCACGAATTTATCGCGGCCAACCTTGGAGATGTCGTGATTAATTCTGATTTAGACCCAAGTGATTTAGATCCTATATCTACAATTAAGTTTTTTCAAAATCAAGTCTCCAATCCTCCTTGTTGTTCTGACAACCCTGTTTCTTGTACTGATCCTAATGAAGACTGTAATAATCCCTACGCTGATCTAACCAACACCTACGAATACAGTCCCTTGGGTTACGTAGCTACTAAAAGAGCTGACAATGGAAATGTGGTATTACTTCTGATCAATAGAAGTGAAGAGCATAGCCTTACTTTAGATATTAGCCCTGGCGTAATGCAAGACATCATACTTTTAAAAACATATTTTGGTGATAGTTTTATAGATCCAACCTTAAGCTATCAAGAATCCTCTGGAGCACAAGTAGACCTCAGCGCAGTAGTTCTCCCTCCACTTTCCGTAAATATCCTAGAAGTAGGTGCTGGTAATAGCACAGACCCCTGCGATGGCATCGAAGTAAGCGCTGCAAATAATGCCATCATCACCAACACCACCAACGATAATGTAGCCATCATCACCATTTATAATCAAAATTACTCCCAAACTTTTCCGGGGCCATTTATCTGCAATAGCTATAATACGCCTGGTGCATGTCAACAATCAATCACTACTCCGGTTCCTGCTGGCTCTTATAACGTTTTGGTTCAATTCAATAATGGCGCAGAGCCCTGCAGTTTTCCTATTACGGTCGTAGCTTGTCCGCTAGATATGGATGTGGATGGAGACGGTATCTGTGATGATATAGACAACTGTCTGAATGAATTCAATCCAGACCAAGAAGATACGGATGGCAATGGAATAGGAGATGCTTGTGAAGGAAATGCAGATTGTTTTGGAGTAAACGTTACCGCAGGGACTCAGTCCATTACCACCAATACTACAAATCCTGAGGTCGTTCTAATAAAAATTCTAGACGCTAATTATAATTTAGTAAAACTTGTTTGTAATGGCTATAGCGTTACAGGAGAATGTCAACAGAGCATTACTACACCCGTTCCTAATGGTACCTATTTCGTATCCATACAAATACCTGGTGCCGAGCCTTGTTTCGTTACGGTAACAGTCAGCGACGCCAACCGATCCGGCAATAGATCCTCCAATTCAGCATCCACATCGCTCGCTTTGGAAAGCCCTTCGCTTTTGGTCTACCCCAACCCTGCCAAGCAAGTGGTCTCTATCGAAATGCCTGAAACTCCAGCGACTCTACTCCACCTCTACAACAACCAGGGCCAATTGGTCAAAAGAGTAGCAGTTGAAGGTCAAAGTACGATCTCGGTCAACATTCAGGATTTTGCAGAAGGAATGTACCATATCGAATTGAAGATGAAAGATGGAACAGCGCAGAATGCTCGTTTTGTAAAAGCGGAATAAGCGCAATTGGAAATCCGTTTTTAAAATTTGAATTGTACCGAAAGGAGGCGTATTTACTACGTTCTTCTTTCGGTTTTTCCTATTCCAAGGCGCTATTTTTTTTGGGTCTTTTTAATTTTTTTTAAAAATAAATTCAATTTTCAGTTACGTTCTCTTCAAATAGGGTATCAAATAATAGTAGAAGAGCAGCACTAAAAAACCACGTTGAATTGCCTCCTGTATTTTCAAGGGGTGTTTTAAAAAAATTCAACCCTTTCCCGTAAGAGAAGCACGGTCCGGATCTGTCGAAAAATCCGGTCTCTTGCTCTTCTAAACTAAGCCTCCGAGAAATTCTCGGAGGCCCATTTGAGTAGTTTAGAGGAGCAGCTTGCTCTAACTACTCTTAGCAAGAATTTTTATTAAATCACAAACAATAAAATTTGAATGTTATGAGTACTCCACAAAAAAGATTTCCTCTTTTTCTCTTCTTATTTCTTGGTCCGCTTTTTCTGTTGCAGGCCAATGAGGTTTCTCCTGAATGCAAAACAGAAAGCACCGTGGTCACCGAGTTGATCAAGATGTGTGAATTCAATAAGATCGGATTCGATACCAATACTTCATCGAGTCTAAATATCTGTCGGGGTTCGGCGATTAAAGTCTATCTCGGTCCCGGTTGTAATGATCAGGTCGTGATGAAAGTTTTCTTTGCCAACTTGATCGGATTCAATGTAGAACCTGCACAGGGAGTAAGCTATAATTTGCCCAGTTCTATGCCAGACTTATATGTCCGATACTATACTGACCTGACCGGAATTGGCTCGGAAGTAATCGGGCCAATAGAGGATTTTGAATATACAGGATCTAGTATTCTTTCCAATTCCAGTTCGGATATGAGCCATTATATTTATGAAAAAGAAGTGACCTTATTGAATTTTCAGGGAGGAGGCAATCCATGTAATGGTGTAAATGTGATAGAATTGGATGCCACGCTTTTTGTAGAATTGGTACAAGAAGACAATGGAGACTATATCATCTACGATCTCGAACCTTTTTCTACCCCTTATGATGTAGCTTCCTGCGAAATTTTTAAGGAGACCTGTGGGTATTGTGATCCCCTTGAAGACAAGGGGGCAAGCTGTGATATTAGTATCCCTCAATATCAGGCCGATCTATGCTTCGATTGTGTTTCTGAATGTACAGAAAATGACCAAGAAGGGAAACTTCGCCCCAATCAGGAAGCGCTAGTTAGTCCTAGCAATATCATCCAACAAGTGAGTCCTAATCCCTTTCAAGATATCGTACAAGTCGACTATTTTTTAGCTCCTGAAGAAAACGCTTTTATAGAGATCATAGACACCAAAGGCAGTCTGCTAAAAAAGATACCGTTGATCGGCGGCAGCCATTTACAATCTAGCACCATTGACCTATCCGATTTGCCTACTGGTCTCTACCATGCCAGAATCGCAACACCAGATAAAACAGAAACCCTAAGGCTATTGAAAACTAAAATACAATAGTCTTGTTTTGCTTCTACCATTAATCCATTTGTGATTAATGACTAAGAAGCTTAACTTGGTTTAATCCCTAGTCTTCTCTTTTTGCCAGCGCAAAAAGAGAAGACTCCTTTTTTCAAACTCCCATATCTTGCTATGAAAAAACGTATCGCTCCCCTAGTTCTATTTTTCTTGTTATTCGCTGGGGTTCTATCCGCCCAGTCGTCAGAAAAATCGGAGCAGGTACCATTCGATACAAAGGGCGATCAGATGCTGCAAAAAGCACTTGAGGTTTACCACAAAAGTTTTGATAGTACTTTCATCTACCTCTCAGAGGCTGCAAAATATTATGAGCAGGCCAGCAATTGGGAAAAGATGGCCACTTGTTATACCGCGACCTCCAACCTTTATAGCTATCAGGGAGATTATTTGAAGTACGATTCTATGATGAAAATCAATCTTCGTTTTGCCGATGAAAAATTAGATCAAAACAGCGAAGCTTACGGAGCGATTATCAATAATCAAGGCATCAATTTTTCTAGGATGAGAAACTTTGATCAAGCGTTTTTTTACCTCCGCAAAAGCCTAGCCATTGACCGACAACACCAACAAAAATTAAACATTGCTTCTACTTTGAGTAATTTGGGAAACGCTTATTTCCGGAGAGGAGATTATGAAGAAGCCCTCCATCACTATAAGGAAGCTTATCAATTTCATTTGGATACGCTTGGAAAAAGTTGGCGATCTGCTTCGCTGAGTATAAAAATTGGAAATACTTATAGAGCCAAAGAAGCCCCTAAAGAAGCCAGTCGCTGGTTCCAAGATGCAGTGGCCGTTTTGACCAAAGAACAAAAAAAACTGGGCAATTCGGAAGTCGTTCTAAAACCACTTATTGGAGCGCTATTTAATTTAGCTGAGTTGAGAATGGAGCAAAAAGACTGGTCCGCAGCCAAAGAAAATGTTTTCGCGGCTCAGCAAATCAGCCGATATATATATGTAGCCAATCAGGGAAGAGCAGATGATATTTTAGGAGAAATCTATTTTCAGCAAAACCATTATAAGCAAGCATTGCATCATTTTTTTCAATCCAAAAAATTAGTTGAGAAAGAGTATCAGAGTTTTGACAAACATCCCTCTGTTGCCGAAAAAAATCTTAAGATTGCTTCTGTCTATCAAGCTATGGAAGAGTGGGAAAAAGCTTTACAATATTATCATCAAGCTTTGGAAATTTCTAGTCATGGTTTTCTCCAAAAAAACCACTACCTAAACCCTGTAAAAGACAGTATCTACGCCCAACTTATTGGAGTTGATGCCCTAGCGGGTAAAGGAGAAATTCTTCACCAATTATTTCAAAAAAACAAGGACCTCGAAGCTTTGGCGGCAGCCCAAAAAACCTATCGGCTAGCCTTGCAATTGATTTCGGATATCCGCCAAGCTTATCTGGGAGATCATTCTAAAGAATTATTGTCCTCGAAAGTATTGCCTTTGTTTGAAAATGCCATTCAGGTAGCCATTGCTTATCATCGCCGCACCGGACAGAGCAGCTACTTGCACGAAGCTTTTACTTATGCAGAAAGCAATAAAGCCATTCTTCTAATGGAATCCATCAATGAATTGGCCGCCAAAAAAATTGCAGGCATTCCAGACTCTTTACTCCATCGAGAAAAACAATTGGTAGTAGAAATTACTTATTTTGAAAAATCAATCAACGAAGAAAAACAAAAATCAGGGGCACAAAATACGCGCAACATTGCTCAACTGGAAAGCAAAGTATTTCAGCTTCGACAAAAACACCAAGCGTTAATCAAATATCTGGAAAGTAATTTCCCCAAATACTTTCAGCTAAAACACCAAAGCACCATTGCCTCCGTGGAAGCCATCCAGCAAAATTTAGATGCTTCCTCTGCAATACTAGAATATTTTATTGGGAACCGTTTTGTCTACATCTTCACTTTAACCGCGAATGAAATTCAGGTAGACCAGTTTGCCAAAGAGGCTACTTTTATTCAGGAAGTCAACACCATTCGCCAGCTTATCCGTCAGCCCCCTAGCACTCAATCGGAAGCGGACTATCTTCGATTTGTAAAAACAGCTCATGGCTTATACCAAAAACTCATTCCCGTCAATTTTGCCCCTAAGATCAAAAACCTCATCGTCATCCCCGATGACCTTCTCAGCTTTATTCCTTTCGAAGTATTATTAGCGCGGGAACCAAAAGATCAGCTCGTCGATTATAGTTTTGATCACTTGGCTTATTTGCTAAATGATTTTAATATTTCTTATAGTTATTCTAGCAGTCTTTTACTTTCCAATTTTGCTAAATCACAGTTTGACCCCGTCAATCAATTTGTTGGTTTTGCCCCTACTTTTGAATCGTCGGCCAAGAGGAGTTCTACCAGAAATTGTCAAGAAAATAAATTGTATAGCTTGCATTGTAGTGAACAAGAAGTTCTGCGAATTCAAAACATCTTAGGAGGTAAAATTTTCACTGCCGATCAAGCAGATCTCTCTGCTTTTGAGCAGCATGCACCACAGAGTAATATCATTCACCTGGCGACCCATGCCTGTATTGATGAAAGCAATCATCAATTCAATAAAATTTTCTTTGCCGACGACTATTTGTCCAATAATGATTTGTACAATTATTTTTTCCAATCCCAATTAGCGGTTTTAAGTGCCTGCAATACTGGCGCTGGACATTTGGTCAAAGGCGAAGGGGTGATGAGTTTATCTCGCGGCTTTATTTTGGCCGGTTGCCCAAGTGTTCTGATGAGTTTATGGTCGGTAGATGATTGTGCCACTTCCGACATCATGTTCCATTTTTATCAAGCATTAAAAGCTGGACAGGACAAAAACGAAGCCCTAAAAAATGCAAAAATAAATTACCTCCGCAACTCCAAAAAAGCACAGCAACATCCTTATTACTGGGCTGCCTTTGTACAATTTGGAAATACCGACTTTATCAATTTCTCGGACAAAAAACCATTTTTCAATTATTCCTTTCTTTCTCTTTTTGCAGTAATTCTCATCG
>CAYQRA010000270.1:0-8507 GCA_964419315.1 uncultured Saprospiraceae bacterium
TAAACAATATTACCAATGCCCAATACTTTAATAATGGGTATGTAGATTTTGATGGGAGCAATAAATATTTTGTGCAAGCGCCTGCTAATTTTTATACTTCTTTTAAATATAGTTTTTAAGGTAAACAGCCTCCGCTTCATCAAAACAGGAACAAAATGAAAAAGATAATTTATGTTGACATGGATGATGTTTTGTGCAATTATAGCGAAGGATATAATAAGGCACTGACAGACAATCCAGACATCAAATACCCTCAATGTCAATATGGATTTTACAGGAATTTGAGTCCGAAAGAAGGGGCATTAAGTGGTATAATATACCTTGATTCGCAAGACTTATTTGAAGTATATATTTTGACGGCACCCTCCGTAAAAAACCCTTTGTGCTATACGGAGAAAAGACTTTGGATAGAAGATCATTTAGGAATGACGATGGTCAATAAATTGATCATTTCTCCAAACAAAGGATTGAATAAAGGCGATTATTTAATTGATGATCATCATACAGGGAGAGGGCAAGATAAATTCGAAGGCACATTGATACAATTTGGACAGGAGGCGTTTAAAAGCTGGGGGCAAGTAATCCATTATTTTAAAGTAAATTATGATTTAGAATAAAATAAAACGTGCTTAGTACATCGTAAAATAAATCAAAAATATTCTCCCCAAAAAATCCATTTTCCAAACCAATCCCCCTAACTTCGCCCCTCTTACAAAAATAATTTTATGAAAGTCGCAATAGCTCAACTCAACTTCCACATCGGCAACTTCGACGGCAACGTCGCTAAAATGCTCGAAGCCGTCGCAACGGCCAAAAGCCAAGGCGCAGATATCATCTGCTTTAGTGAATTATCCACCTCCGGCTATCCGCCCAGAGATTTCCTCGAATTTGATGATTTTATCTTATTGGCAGATCGAGCGGTACAAGAATTGGCGGAAGCCGCACAAGGGATCGCCATTGTCGTAGGATCGCCGAGTAAAAATCCGGTGATCGAAGGAAAGGATTTGTACAACTCTGCTTATTTCTTAGCAGATGGTAAAATCCAGCAAGTGCAGCACAAGGCGCTTTTGCCCACTTACGATGTATTTGATGAATACCGTTATTTCGAACCCGCTACGGAATTTAAAGTCGTGGAGTACAAAGGCAAAAAAATCGCGCTGACCATCTGTGAGGACATTTGGAATATCGGCAATGAAAATCCCATGTACCAAATTTGTCCGATGGATGAATTGATGCCACAAAATCCAGATTTTATTCTCAATCTTTCGGCTTCGCCTTTTTCTTATACACAAGCAGAAAGTCGCATTCATGTGGTGCGCGCCAATATTGAGCGCTATGGGATTCCGATGTTTTATGTCAATCATGCAGGGGCACAAACAGAATTGATTTTTGATGGTGGTTCTATCGTGATGTCTCCCAATGGAAAATTATACGAGGAACTCCCCTACTTTGAAGAGGCGGTCAAAACGTTTGACTTGGCAGAGGTGATGGAAGGGAAACGAGAGTCTGTCCAAGCAAAAAATAAAATGGCTTTGATCCACGATGCCATCGTTTTAGGAGTCAAGGATTATTTTGGAAAATTAGGTTTCAAAAAAGCCATCATTGGATTGTCGGGTGGTATTGATTCTGCTTTGACGACTGTTTTGGCGGTGCGGGCTTTGGGGAAAGAAAATGTCCGAGTACTTTTGATGCCTTCACAATATAGCTCAGATCACTCGATTAAAGATGCAGAAGACCTCGCCAAGAATCTGGGTATCCAGTATGATATTTTCCCCATCAAATCGGTTTATGATTCTTATATGGATATTTTGGGAACGCCATTCGAAGGACTTCCAGAAAACGTAACCGAGGAAAATATTCAGGCGCGAGTCAGGGGAATGCTTTTGATGGCCATGTCTAATAAGTTTGGAAATATTGTGCTCAACACTTCCAACAAAAGCGAAATGGCCGTTGGCTATGGCACCTTATATGGCGACATGTGTGGAGGGATTGCGGTTATCGGTGATGTCTACAAATCGGAAGCTTTTGAACTAGCGCGCTATATCAATAAAGACGAAGAAGTGATTCCAGTGAATACGATTACCAAACCACCATCTGCGGAACTCCGTCCCAATCAAAAAGATTCTGATAGTTTGCCGGATTATGATCTTTTAGATCAGGTACTTTTTCAGTACATTGAGAAAAGACAAGGACCAAAGGAATTGATTGAAATGGGTTTTGATGAAAAATTGGTGCGTCGCGTTTTGCGTCTAGTCAATATCAATGAATTTAAAAGACACCAAACCGCTCCAGTCATTCGCGTCTCCCCCAAAGCATTTGGAATGGGTCGCAGAATGCCAATTGTCGGCAAATATTTATCCTAAAAAGCTAAACGAATCAACGTGGATTTTTCAAAACTAAAAGTACTTTTTGTCTTTCTCTTTTTCAGTGGCTTACCGATGAGTCATGCGGTCGTCTCCGTACAAGACTCCGAAGCGAATAAGTCAGCAATCACCCAGGCGACTTTCGAAGAATACCTAGGTAGAAAACTCACTTTTTCGGAAAAGGTGGTGTTTAAAATTTTCAATAAAAAAATAAAGAAAATTGCTCGATCTAAAAAATATCAGCGCCAAACAAAAGTCAATGATTGTGCAAAAATCGTATTGAAGACAGGAGAAGTTTTGGAGGTAGATCTTATTGAAGTTTCCGCTACGAAAGTAAAATACAAGCGTTGTGATAAAACAGACGATCCAGAATTTACCGTAGATAAAAAAGATATTTTTAGTATCCAAGATGCAGCGGGAGAAGTTTTATATACGAACAATAATCCAAGGGAAGAAAATAGTATTAATGACAAAGAAGAAACTGCAAGACCTCGGGTAGGTAATGAAAAAGATAAGCAAACCCAAGGCATGGCGCCGGCCTCTTTCATCATAGGTATTTTAAGTATATTACTGATCACCTCCGCAAGCCCTTTTGCCTTATTGTTTGGGGTCATTGCGACTATTCTTGGGGTTATTTCCAAAAATAAAATCAAGAAAAATCCGAAGCGCTTTAAAGGTAAAAAACTCGCTAGTGCAGGATTTGTAATGGGCATTATCACCTGCGCTTTATTTCTTTTGGCAGCTTTGGCTTTATTCGTTTTGTTTATATAGAAGTGCTTTTAAAATACTTTTCGTTCATAGAAAAGGTCAAAGGGAAAATGATTTCCTTTGACCTTTTTTTGGGTTTTTATTCTTCGCTCAGAAGCTTTTTTTCAACTCCCACCTTCTGGCAAACTATTCATTTGAATATAATCCTCTACTATTTTTTCCAAGGTAAAAAGTGGTACAGAACCATTCTCCAAAATCAAATCATGGAATTCCCGTAGATCAAATTTGTGTCTTAATGCCTTGCTGGTTGTTTCTCGCAATTCCCTTATTTTCAATTCGCCCATTTTGTAAGACAAAGCTTGTCCGGGCCAACCAATATAGCGGTCGATTTCGGTATTGACCTCATGCAGCGAAAGCGCGGTGCGCGAAGCCATGTATTCCACTGCTTGTTGGCGCGTCCATCCTTTGGCATGTAAGCCTACGTCAACGACCAAGCGACAAGCCCGCCACATTTCGTAAGACAGTCGTCCAAAGCGTTCATAAGGCGTTTTATAAATGCCCATTTCCAGCCCTAGCCATTCACAATACAAAGCCCAACCTTCCCCATAGCTACTCAGATAAAGGACCTTGCGAAAATCTGGAGTATCTTCCATTTCTTGCGCCAAACTTATTTGCAAATGATGCCCCGGCACCGCTTCATGCAAAGTCAAAGCAGGCAAAACATATAAAGGACGACTCTCCAGTTTATAAGTGTTGACCCAATAATTTCCAGAGCGATGCGCAGCTACCGATCCTGGAGAATATCGCCCCGAAGTATAATTAGGCGCAATGTCTTCTGGCACCGGCTGCACCCCATAAGGCAAGCGTGGCAATTGATAAAAATAATTGGGTAGCAAGCCATCAATTTGCTTAGAAATATAAGCGGCATGCATGAGTAGCTCTTCTCCACTTTTGGGATAAAATTGTGCATCTGTCCGAAGAAAATTTAGAAAGGCTGGAAAACTTCCTTTAAAGCCGGTTTCCTCGATAACACTTTGCATCTCCGATTCAATCCGCGCCACCTCTTGTTCCCCAATTGTATAAATTTCTTCTGGTGTAATGTCTAAAGTCGTAAAGTAACGAACCAAATGATCGTAATAGCCTTCCCCTTGTGGAAGTCTGGTAGCCCCCAATTCTGCTCGACACTTGGGCAGGTATTCTTTTTTCATAAATTGATCAAAATCCTTGTAAGCCACCAACACACTATCCTCAATGATGTTCCAAGCTTCTTGCTGCAATTCGGTCCGGCTGACCTCCGAAATTTTTTCGGGAATACGGGTAAAGGGTTCGTAGAAGAAACTTTGATCCACCCGCGTATTTAAAAAAGGTGCGATCAAGGCATGGTAGCCTTCGGCGATCAACCGAGGTTGGGTGATTCCTTTGTCTAAGCCTCGGCGCATATTTTCCATATTTTGCTCCATATAGCCTTTGAAGGCTGACAACATTTCAAGATAGCTTTGGTAATCGCGATAGCGATTGAAGCGAAAGCGACGTTGGCCAAAAGTCAGTGCTGTAAAAAAGCCACCTTCTGCATTAAAAGGCATGAGGTACTCTCCAAACTGAATTCGTTTGATTTTATCATCGGCGATAAAGCGGAAAATTTCGTAGTTGATTTGGTCTTGAGAAGAAAGGCTATTGCGATCTACTTGATCTAGTTTTCTGAGTAGCTGTTGGTAGTAAGCCAAATCTTTTGCTTGCTTTTGAGGCCGCACATCTGAAAACCAAGTCGTCTCTTTAGAAAACTTCTTTTCTTCTTCGAAAAGAAGATGGACTTGTTCCGTACTATTCAATTTGGCAAAGGGCTTAACATTCTGACTGCCTTTTCGGCTCACCGAACAAGCAGAGGCAGCCAATAAGATCATCACAATCAGACAGCACGCAAGGGGATTTGATTTTGAATAGCACTTCATTTTATTTTTTTTGGTTTTCTGAATTTATCAGAGAACGTTTTTTATACCCCCAATTTACTTATAAAAAAAGGGAAGCCTTACTAAAAAGCTTACAAAGTTATGATTGGTATGGATATCCATTTGCTTTCATAAAGCAACTAACCTAAGGAATTGATCCATAAAACAGCTTGCTCTGCCTTAGCAGACAGGCGAAAGAGGAACCTTATACAACACTCTTGGATTAAAAAAAAGGGGAAGCGTGGAGAGAAAAAGTACGGCAGGGGGATAATACTTTCGCAGGGCTAGACAAAGAAAGCATATACACCCTGACCTTCTAAAAACAAGGTCTACAAATGCATATGCTTTTTTGTTACTTAGTAACGACTAAATAATAACTTCAATATTTCAAAGAAAAGAAATAGTCCTATTCTGTTCTAGCACTACTATTATTTATCATCTCCTCAAAATTACACATTCTTACTAATTCTGCCCCACCTTTAATTTGAGTTTGAGCTTTTCCTTCAAGGGTAGAAACTTTACCAGCAACTTCGCTTAGCTTTAATTTTTTCATGTTGTATTCATTTAAAAGATTAAATAATAATTGAATGTATTATTATTTCTTTTAAAAAGCAACTAGGCTAAACTATTATAAATGTCTGAGAAAAAACAAAACTTCACTTGGCTTGAGTGGGGTCCATTACTTCAAACCTCCATTATATCTGAAACGACCTAGTAAATCGTTGGCATTATATTCAGATTCGTTTTGCAGGAACTACCCGAATTATTAAATCAGCTAAAATTGACTTAATGCGATCCCTTTTGCTCCTGACACTGACCTCTTCTTGCAATTGTCCTTCAAGCAAAATCAATTTCCAATTTCACTTTCCATTCTGTGACTTCTCCTAGAATAGATATTAGAGACGAAAAGGCATTTTTTTGAATTTTTCTATGGAAATCCAAAGAATAGCTATTTATTTAGATAAAGAATTAGATCTTGACTTAAGTCGTCTAATTCTATTTTTTTTAGATTTTAAACACCTACTATTATGAGAAAAAAAAATAGCCCCCTTTTCCTTTTACTACTCCTATGGACTTTTTCTGCGAATGCACAATCTGAAAATTGGTTTATCCAAGTTGGTGTTTTCGAGAATAAAGTAGATCTCAATTATTTTGACCCAATAGGTAGCAATGTTTTTTACTCCCTAGATGCTTTTGGATTTCATCGTTATTACCTAGGAACTTATGCCTCTGATGCTGATGCTCGCAAAGTCGCAGCCAAAGTCAATCAAGAAGGATACAATGCTTATGTAATTGATCCGGTCACCTTTAATTCTTGCGCTTGCAATCAAATTCCAAGACCTCGCGCCCTATTGAATTCCATAGAAAATATCTTCTTTGACTTTGACCGTTATAGTCTAAGACAGGAATCACAAAAACAGCTCAAGGAATTGAATGGTATCTTAAAAGAGTTTCCGGAGTATCAGGTTACCCTGCGTGCTCATACAGATGCAAAGGGAAGCAATGCTTATAATGATGCCCTGTCTTTGAGACGGGCCAATGCCGCCAAGCGATACTTGACCGCTAAAGGAATTTCTACAGATCGCCTTCGAACAGAAACCTTTGGTGAAGAAAATCCAATTGCTAAGAATGAATTACAGAATGGAGTAGATACCGAGGTTGGACGGCAGTTTAATCGCCGAGTAGAGATCATCATCCTTGATAAATATGGAAATCCTTTGCACCAAATGGTGAACCGTATTGAAGTACCCAATGATCTGGAAAATTAGATAAACGCTCAGATAAAAAATTAAGCCCTTGATTGCATGCAATCAAGGGCTTAAAAGTTATATACTGTTTTAAAAGTAGTTTTAACGTTTACTAAGTCGCTGTGTAGCGATAATTTTGCTGTTGATCCCCACAAATTGTATGAGGTAAAGCCCATTGGGCAAATCCGCAACAGAATACTTTTTATCCTCTACAAACTCATACGCCATCATCCTTTTGCCCACTACATTATAGATAATAATCTGAGCGACATCACTAGTCTCTGTCAACTGAATATAATGCGTTGCTGGATTCGGATAAATCGATAACTTGCCTTTACCTACTGTCTGATGCTGAGCAATAAGTCCATGGTCAGAACTTGTGACTTGGGCTTTTGCCAAACCAACTAAGAAAATGCTAAGAAAAAGGGTAAGTAAAGTTTGCTTCATATAAAGTTGATGATTGGTTTTTGGGGTTTAAAAAACTAATGCTTACAAATTAAGCTAAAGCTGCTAACATATCAAGTAAATGGATAGCTGTTTAATGAAATATTAACAAATATCATGCAATAATTAACAAAAAGGAGTCTAAACAAAAATAAATAATTAAAATATGATTTTTAAAACTCCTTATTATACCTGATAGAGGTTATCTCTTAAAAGGTACGTGAGTCAGACGACTTTGTTTCTTGTGGTAGGATTTTTCTCTGTAGATGATCTAAAGATACGATTGGGGGGAGCATATTGAGTAAAAAAAAGAAGGAATTTGTGACAGCGATTTTAGAACATAGTATTATAAGCACTCAAGTGAGTGGGGTGTTACAAATGCTTGCATTAGCATTTGTAACACCCCACTCTTAATTTATAAATCTTTGACCATCCCGTCTAGGGAATAAGCAAAAAAGGTCAATATCAATTCTCCAAAAGGCCATTGAAATAATCCACAAACTCAGCGATCGTTTTGGCTCCTTGATCTCCTTCGCCTTGCAAACGAACAGAGACTTTACCAGCCTCCACTTCTTTCTCTCCGACGATCAACATGATTGGAATTTTTTTCAATTCTGTATCTCGAATCTTACGGCCTATTGTTTCTCCACGGTTATCAATAAACCCGCGAATATCATGTTCGGCTAATTTATTTTTTACTTCCTTACAATAGTCTTCAAAGCGATCACTGATCGGTAGGATAGCAAATTGATCTGGCGTTAGCCAAAGTGGAAATTTACCTGCACAGTGTTCGATTAAAACGCCGATGAATCTTTCCATAGATCCAAAGGGTGCGCGATGAATCATCACTGGGCGGTGTGCCTGATTATCAGAGCCAATGTATTCTAGTTCAAATCGCTCTGGCAAATTATAATCTACCTGGATTGTTCCCAATTGCCAAGATCGACCTAGTGCATCTTTGATCATAAAGTCTAACTTAGGACCATAGAAAGCCGCTTCGCCTGTTTCGGTAATGGTTTCCAAACCAACTTCCTGCGTCGCTTCAATAATTGCACGTTCGGCTTTTTCCCAATTTTCATCAGAGCCAATGTACTTCTCTTTATTGTCTGGATCTCGCAAAGAAATTTGAGCAGTAAAACTATCAAAACCCATTTTCTCAATCACATGAGTCGTCAATTCCAAAACACCCAAGAATTCTTCTTTCAGTTGATCTGGTGTACAAAAGAGGTGGGCATCATCTTGCGTAAAACCTCTTACTCTCGTCAAGCCATGTAATTCTCCACTTTGCTCATAGCGAT
>CAYQRA010000271.1:0-8488 GCA_964419315.1 uncultured Saprospiraceae bacterium
CGGCATAGACTTCGTCGGAGTCCTTGACCCGAAACTGAAGTAAATCTGCGCCTACGATAGCATTCGACTTATTGAAGCCGACCGCCACCCAACCCGAAGTGGGCGCTTGTAATTCGATTTCAATTTGATCCTCGACTAGCCAGGCTTCGAAGGTCATCGAACCCGCTTGTATTTTTTGCTGAGCAAAAAGCATAGGAGTCTGAATTAATAAAAATATTAAAAAAGTAAAAACAGTTTTTTGGTTCATGTTATAGACTTATCAATAGATGATATATCAACTATTGGTTTAAAAAAATGCATTCTTCCGAATGCCTATTGTATCAAATTATGATACATTTTTTTCAAACCAGATTTTAAAGCTCTTAATTCTGTAGCACTTAAACCTTCCATTCCCTTAGCCCTAATATCATAAACCAAGGGCATTGTTTTTTCTACAATTTTCTTCCCTTTCTTACTCAGGTAGATCTCAAATACCCTTCGATCGGCAGGACTCACTCTCCGTTCTACCATTTTCTCTCTTACCAAAATGTCTAAAATACGGGTCACCGCCGCAGGATCTTTAAACGTTGAATTCGCAATTTCTTTTTGTACAATACCTGATTCTTCACTCACCTTTTTGATCACCAACCATTGATCTATTGTCAAATTGATTTTATTTTCTTTTAAAACTTGACGCGTGTACAACTTCGCTTGCCGTTGCATTCTTTCCGCCAGGAAATAAATAACATCGTCTAATTTTTCCGCTTTTACAAATTCATCAATAGTTGACATGTCAACAAATTTAGTGCATTTATTAAAAACTTGCAAGTTTTTCTTTTGCCGTTCAAACTTTCCTTTCCCAAAAGAGGCTCTCCTTTCAAAGAACATTCTCCCTTAATTCATTTTATATTTTTCTCTATACTCCGATGGACTTAGACCTTCCTTCTTTTTGAATAACCTTGAAAAATATTGTGGATATTCGAATCCTAATTCATACGCCACTTCCGAAATACTTTTATTGGGTTTCAATAAAGTATTCTTGGCTTCCTCAATCAAATACAATTGCAAGTGTTCGGTTGTGGTTTTACCTGTTTCTTTTTTAAGGGTGTCACTAAGGTAGCGTTGGGAAACCAACATCTTCTCTGCTAATTGTTCTATACTTGGAATCCCTTTTTCTTGGAGTTGTCCCGATTCAAAATAGGTATCTAACTCTTGGTTAAATTGCTCTAACAAATCATTCGATAGTTCTTTTCGAGTTAAAAACTGTCTTTCATAAAAACGATTGGCATATTTTAAAAGAGTGCTCAATTGAGAAATGATGATGTCCTTACTAAATTCATCTTGGTTGTTGTGGTATTCTATTTCGATGTTCTCCACGATGGATTCTATCTGCTTTTCTTCTCTTGGTGAAAGATGCAAGGCTTCATTGGCGGAGTAAGAAAAGAATCCGTATTTCTTAATCTGTTGTGCTAATTCCGTTCCTTTTAGAAAATCTTCGTGAAAATTTATCGAAAATCCTTTTTGCTCAAAAACGACGCTGCTATCCCATTGGATAACTTGCCTTGGAGAAATGAAAATCAATGCTCCATTAGTGAAATCATATTTTGACCGTCCGTAGTTCAAGTTTCCTTTGATTATCTTTTTCAAACTAATAGAATAACAATCACTTGTAATCGGAGGGGAACTCTCTTTGGGACAAGGAAGAAAACCTTCGCCTGTCGCGGACAACACACTCAACATAGGATGTTCAGGGCGAGGTAATTCCATATAATCGAAAAAAGCGGATAGCGTTTTGAAATGCTTCATTTGTTTGGATTATTTTTTTACAACGTTATTTTCAAAATTTAAAAGCCTTATTTTATTTCTTGTTCCGCTACAGCTTCCAATTGTTTATTATAGGCATCGATTCTAGCATGGGCAGTACCGTCGATCAATAAAATGACCACCATCATAGCAATGGTTGTGATACTAATGGCCCGCCAAGTTGGGGTATTGATAAAAACAATGAGCAAGGCAGCTGCAATGATAATAAATGGAATCACCTTAAAAACAATAGTTTCATATTCCTTTAAAGTGCTTTCGGCACGGGCAAGTTCTGATTGTACAAAAGCCGAGGCATCTGTATTATAAGCTGTTTCAAATTGCGTAATTCTTGATTTATTGGTAAAAAACAATCCCAATCCTATGATTAAAAGTAAAGCACCTGCTACTAAGGTTGGGATGATGTAAGCTCTTGCCATTTCGCTTTTTCCCAATTGCCAAAAGCCCACACTTGTCGCCATAAATAAGACGCCAAAAAGAATGAAAAATGGCGTTGAAAAAACTTCGGCTTTTGCCCAATCGGTTGCTGCTTTTAATATATCCATGTCTTTGTTTTTGGGTTCTCTGACAAATCCCGTGTGTGAGTCAACCAAAAAGAAGAAAAAACGCTTCTTCTAGTCACTTTTTTGTTCTTATTTTTGGTTGACCACGGGATTTGTCCAAGAACGGTTTTTTTTAGTTTTTTTGGCTTAAAAATTCCATTTAACCCCTACTGCCTTTTCTGAAACTTCCCAAAGTTTTTCCATGACAGCTTTATCTTTTGCATGGGGCTTTAATTCACACTCACCAACCGGGCCTTTAAAGTATCCTAGTCCTGTAGGACCATAAAAACCAGCTTGGTCAAGATTGGGTTCTGTGGCACACATCAACATTGGATAGGAACCTTTTTCAGCGGATTGTACCATTGGGGTCAACTTCATTATTTGCCATATGAACCTCGTGATTAAACTACCGCTGGTTCTGATTAGAGAAGTAGAGGAAGCCCCTGGATGACAAGCATAAGATTTGACATCGGTCTTTCCCACTTTTTTTAGTCGGTCTTGTAATTCATAGACCGTCATGATTTGCGCTAATTTAGTTTGGCTGTACACACCATTAGGACTGTAATTTTTATCCCAATTCATATCGTCAAACTGTATGGTTTTTATCCCTAAATTATAGCCCATACTTCCTACCGTCACGATACGTCCTTTCGATTCTTCAATTCGAGGGTAGAGCAGCGCTTGCAATAAAAAGTTGCCATAGTGATTTACCCCCATTTGACTTTCAAAACCATCAACCGTCATTACCTGTTTTGGCACTTGGGCAATGGCAGCGTTACACATCAAGGCATCGATTTGAGGAACCTTCTTAAGCACTTCTTCGGCAGCTTTTTTCACAGAAGCTTGTTCCCCCAAGTCCATAATGATATTAGATACATTGATATCATTGCCAAGCTCTTGTTTCAAAACTGCGATGGTGTTTTCTGATTTTTTCGGATTGCGATTAAGCATCACCACTTTCGCTCCCTTTGCTAGTAATATTTTTGCCGCCTCAAATCCTATACCACTAGTCGTACCTGTTATGACATAGGTTTTACCGTTTAGATTTCCTAATCTTTCGGGAGTCCATCCTTTTTTACCAAATTGTGTTGTACTCATTTTTAATTGTTTTTTCTTAAAAAGAATAACACAAAGGTAAGTTTGAAACTATTGGAACGCCTTATACTAAATTTCGAATCTCGTATATTTTTTGGTTTATAATTGAGAAGTGGTCTTAAATACTCGCCGCTCGAATGCCTTTAATATTCAATTGCAAATTCGTCTTTCCCCTCCAAGTATTTTCTTCAATGGTATAACAAATATCAAAAGGGCCTTCTTGAATCAAATCCATTTTCTCCGCCAAACCAAAAGCAATAGCAGACATCGGCGCAGAACCGTTTTGTTCGATCTGCAATTTGAGGTGTCTGTCTTTTAGTACGCGAGAGTTGCCCGTATCTTCTACCGCTCTACTCAAGAAAACAGGATTCCGATTGCTTGGTCCAAAGGGGGCAAACTTTTTCAATTGCGACCAAAACCTTGAAGAGATAGAAGACAATTGCAATTCTGCTACCAAGTGGATTTCAGCAGACAGGCTTTTAGCCTCGATGCTTTCTCGGACTACTTTTTCAAATTTATTTTGAAACCCTTGTAAATTTTCTGGTGCCAGTGTTAGTCCAGCCGCATAGCGATGACCACCAAAGTTAATCAACAAATCTTCGCATTGTTCTATCGCATGATGTACATCAAAACCCGAAACCGATCGTGCCGATCCCACGATCGTATCGCCAGAAGCGGTCAAAATAATACTGGGCTTATGGTAAGCATCTACCATTCGGGAAGCTACAATTCCTACGACTCCTTTATGCCAATGCGATTGATAAAGTACGATGGATTTTTGTTGCTCCCAATCGGATTTTTGCTCCAATAATTCACCAGCTTCTCGTGCCATTTTTCGATCAAATTCTTTACGGAGTTCATTATTATTACCCAAGTCTTGAGCTAGATTTTGGGCGACGGCCTGATCTTCTGCCAGCAATAATCGTACAGCTTGTCGGCCATCCGCAAGTCGTCCTGCAGCATTGATAATCGGTCCGGGGCCAAACACCAAATCACTAATCGTCAAAGGTGCGGTCTTTTTACTTTGCACCATCAATGCTGCAATCCCTTGCCTAGGATTTTGATGAATTCTTTGCAAACCCATCTGGGTAAAAATTCGATTTTCTCCAACTAATGGCACAATATCACAAGCCGTAGCAATCGCAAGTAAATCCAATAAAGATTCCGTTTCTTCATCTGCCAAACCTTGAGAAAGGGCATAAGCTTGCGCAAATTTAAAAGCCACTCCCGCACCACATAATTCTTTGAAAGGATAAGAACAATCTTCTTGTTTTGGATCTAAAATGGCCCATGCTTCCGGCAATTTTTCAGCAGGTAAATGGTGATCGCAAATGATTACCTCAATCCCATGCTTCTTCGCTTCGGCTATCTGTTCGACCGCCTTGATGCCACAATCTAGGCTAATCATTAGCTGAATTCCATTTTGACGAGCGTAGTCGATACCTGCTAGGGAAATACCGTAGCCTTCTTTATAACGATCAGGAATGTAAAAATCCAATTGATCCGTATGCTTCGACAGAAAAGAATACAGTAAAGCGATCGCCGTAGTACCATCTACATCATAATCTCCATAAAGTAGTATTTGTTGCTTTTCTGTAATCGCCTGATCTAAGCGTTCTACCGCTTTATCCATATCCTTCATTAGGAAAGGAGAATGGCATTGCTTGAGTTTGGGCTGAAAGAAATGGGAAGCCTGAGTTTGGCTATGAATATTTTTTTGGACCAATAATTTGCAAAGTGCGGGATGAATTTCAAGTAGTTCCTGTAATTCTGCGACTTGATCTAGGTTGGTTTTGGATAAAATCCATCGTTTTTTCATGTATTTTTTTCGTTTTATTTCTGGTCCCGTGGATGCTGTCTGCCTGACCGGCAGATAAACTTACCTCGATTTAATAGTCCTTCCCTTCGAAGATTAATGACTATTTTATCCAGGACGTTTCCTACGTGTGTAATTATCGTGCGAATCTTACTAAAATAGTAAATTCGGAAGTTAAAATCCTTCATTATTAATAATAATATCTTAAGGACGTTTAATTTTGCACTAATTCAGGCGCAAACTGCGTTATTTTCAAGGATTTACGGCACTTATTTTGGCATAAAATTTACTTATAATTTATTAGAAAATCTTATGCGTAAGCTGTATGATTTTTTTCCGTGTTTTTCCAAAGGATAAAAATACTTAATACGAATGTCTCCTAATACACGCTCTACCTTCCTTTTACTTCTTTTATTAGTCACTGCATCTCTCTATGCACAAGATAACACTTTGGTAATGGGGCAGTTGAACAATATAGGTTTGGTCACAGAAATTGAGATCAATGTCAATGAAAAGTATTTGAATAATGAACAGGTGGTGTATACCGCAGAAGTAAATAGCGACGGACGCTTTGCTTTCCCCTTGGAAATCAATGAAGCGCAATTGGTGACCTTGTCTTATTCGCGTAATCGAACGCTCATTTATCTGGAGCCAAATGATACCCTCGAAATCAAAGCCGATGCCAATTCTTTTCCTTACTCTATGACTTTTGGACATCGCAGTGGTGCCAATAATACTCAACTGAAAAAGTACTATGAAGTGCATCCTCCAGAAACGGACCCGTTTCAAATGAAGCAATACCGAAGTGGCGGAACCTACTGGTATATCAACACCTCCTCAATGGAAAGAATGATGGCCGCCAATATCCCCGATCAATTTCGACAAAAAATGAATTTGCGTAAGCAAAAGGCTTTAGCCAATTTCGATTTTTTTGTACAAAACAACCCTGATGCTTTGACTCCTCAGTTTAGAGATTTTATGTCTAGTGAGATCATCTACGACTGGGCCTATCACTTACTTTTATATGGAACAGTTTACAAAAATAAATTTGGCATCAAAGCCGATTTTTTCGATTTTCTAGATGAGGTGCCTTTGCAGGGAGAAAGCATTGGTAATTATTATTATCGCGAATTTCTCAAAGCCTATCTCTGCCATCGTTTTGTAGCCAGCAATAATACGGGAAACCCTTATGCCGGACAATATGATATGGCTGCTGATTATTTTTCAGGGAAGCCCTTAGCATTTCTTCAATCGGATATGATTACTCGTGGTTTTCGTGCCAATGAAGTAGAAGCCCTGCAAAGGAAATATTGGGATTTTACCGATCATAATATTTATCCCCAATTCAATAATAAGGTCGTCGATGTGTATTATAAAATCATGAAGTATGCCGAAGGTTCTCTAGCTCCAGATTTCACACTGGAGGACAAAAATGGTCAAGCAGTCAGTTTGAGCAGTTATAAAGGCAAAGTGGTTTATCTAAATTTTTGGGCAAGCTGGTGCAAACCTTGTATGGCCAAAATGGATCAATTGCGATCCATCCAAGCGAAGTTAGAACAGGAGGGAATCGTCTTTTTAAATGTTTCTCTGGATCGTCAAAAAGACACGTGGCTCAATACTTTGTCGAGTAAAGGTATCGGAGGGATCAATGTATTGGCCAATGGCGATATCGAATCCGACGTAGCTCGTTCTTATCAAATAAAAATACTTCCCCAATATTATATCATTGACCGAAATGGTTATTTCGCCAATAAACCTAAAGAACATGATTTGATCGAAATCGAATCTCTCTTAAGTCAATTGAATAATCAAAATTAGTTTTACCGTCCCCCCAAGAAATAAATTTTCCATGCATCGAAGTCTACTTTTTATTTTTTTCTGGAGCTGCTTGAGCAGTCTCATTGCTCAGCCACTCACTAGTGCAGATCAGATGCCTTACTTTCCCGGTTGTGATCGGTTTGAAAATGGCTCTGATAAAAAACGGAATTGCTCCAACCAATCACTGGTCAATTTTATTTCCAATCATCTACTATATCCAGAAGCTGCTCAAAGCAAACAGGTCGAGGGAACGGTCTATGTCAGCTTTGTAATTTCGGCGGTGGGCAAGGTTGAAAACACCTTAGTTCTTCGAGACATTGGAAGTGGTTGCGGAGAGGCTGCTTTGCAGGTATTACAGCAGATGCCAACTTGGGAAGCTGGCGTACATGAAGGACAACGGGTCCCCATCAAATTAAACCTCCCCATCCAATTTTCTTTTTCTCCTGGTTCCGAAGAAGAACAAGATGTTCCTTACAAAATCCACTGGGGCATGCTCAAGAAGAATCAGATCTCTCGCGAGCAATTGCGCGGCAATTCAGCCGTTCCAGTTCAGGTCAGAGATTTATTTGGCAATGAAGTCTTAATTAGCGAATTGCTTTTTGTGTATGAAAAAAAAGGAACTTATAAAGATGCCAAAAGCAATGGCCGGATGAATCCGCAAATGACGAAAGTTATTCAGCGCGCCAAAAGAGGAGGTCTTTTCTCAGTGGTGGCTACGGTGCAAAAGGAGGGTCAATTTATCAATGTGGAGCGCCAGTTTGAGATTATTGATTGAGTGAATTCAAAACAAAGTCCCTTGTGTTGCAAAGCTCATCGGATTTTCCAATTGTAATAAAAAACGCTTGGCATCTAAGCCATAAAAATAGCCTTGTAAATCGCCATTCTTCGCAATGACTCGATGACAAGGCACCATGATCGCAATGGGATTATTGCGATTGGCCAAACCTACCGCTCTACTCGCCGTTGGATTTTGAATCTGCTCCGCAATTTTCGAATAAGAAGTCGTCCTCCCAAAAGGTATTTTCAATAACTCTTCCCACACCGATTTATTAAAATCAGTTGCATCTCCCCAATCGAATTGTACTTCAAAGACTTGGCGATCTCCCGCAAAATATTCTTTTAGTTGCTTAGCCGCTACCGCTATAGGCTCCGGCAAAGACGCCGACGGTTTCGCTTTAGCTGCTCCTTTGTATAATTGTAGGCGCTGAACGCCTTGGTCCGTTCCACTGATTTCAAAGCGCCCAATGGGCGAATCAACATAAGTCTTTGCGAGCATTAGCATTTTTTTGATTGAAAAATAATACGGTAGCACTGGCTTTTATTTCCCTTCCCGCCCCCGCAACACTTTCACCACTTCCGCCATACCAAATCCCTTGGCCCGTAAAAGTACTAAATAATGATACATCAAATCTGCCGC
>CAYQRA010000272.1:0-8484 GCA_964419315.1 uncultured Saprospiraceae bacterium
GGTGTTTGGTGTTTGGTGTTTGGTGTTTGGTGTTTGGTGTTTGGTGTTTTTGGGGGGCGAATACCGTGAGCTTTAGATCTTAAAATTATAAAACGGGCAAAAAAATATTTTGAAAAATAGTATCATCAGGCGGGTCGTAATTTTAGGAGCATTGGCTACCATGGGTATCCTTGCTATACAGACTTATTGGGTCTTACAGACTTGGGATATTAAAGAGAAAGAATTTCATCAAACGGTCTATATTGCTTTGCAAAACGTAGCGCTTGATTTGGCGGAAGTCAATGGCAGTACCCTACCGTATGAAAATTTGATTAATCAAAGAACTTCCAATTATTACGTGGTCAATATCAATGATGAAATTGATGCGAATCTATTGCTGCACTTTCTAAAACAGGAATTTCAATCCTTGGCTTTAGAAACTTCTTTTGATTATGGAATTTATGATTGTTCCAGTGATAAGATGGTTTATGGAGATTACATCAGCTTTGGTGCACCGAGCAAAAAAGAAGATAAAGAACCCGAAACGCTTTTGCCTAAATACGAAGGATTTGATTATTACTTTGGTATTCGTTTCCCGGATAAACGATCTTATATTTTAGGGACCATGTGGCTGATTGTTTTCTTTTCTATCTTGCTTTTTTTGGCCATCTTCTTTTTTATCTATTCGATGTTTGTCATCTTACGTCAGAAGCGTTTGTCCGAAATGCAAAAGGACTTTATCAATAATATGACGCATGAATTCAAAACGCCCATCTCGACAATAGGTATCTCGGCCGATGTTTTTATCAATGATGAAGACATTAAAAAAAATGAACGACTTAGACGTTATGCCAACATCATTCGCGATCAAAATAAAAGACTCAATAGTCAGGTAGAAAAAGTATTACAATTGGCGCGAATCGAGCGCGATAATTTTAGACTCAATCTCGAACGGGTCGATTTGCACGAACTCCTACTTCATATTTTAAACAATACCGAAGTCAATGCGGCTAGACAAAATGGAGAACTGACGAGTACGCTTTTAGCTTCCAATACAATCATCGAAGCCGACAAAACACACCTCACTAATATTCTTTATAATTTACTCGACAATGCATTGAAATACTGTCGAGAAATTCCAGTAATTCATGTAAAAACAATAGAAGAAGATGGTAAAATCGTATTGAGTATTTCGGATCAAGGCGTAGGAATTCCAAAAGAATTTCACTCCAAAGTATTTGATAAATTTTATCGGATTCCGACGGGCAATGTACATAATGTAAAAGGCTTTGGTCTAGGGCTTTTTTACATCAAAAATATTTGTAACGCCCATGGTTGGCGGATTCATTTAGACAGCAAAGAAAAAGAAGGAACCACGATAAAGATTTTTATTAGAAGACCCAAAAAAGTAAAAAGTTGGCGTTTTGCTTTTTATGAAATGTTTCCAGCCTTCAAACCTTCTGTCTCGGAAGAATAAAAACAGCATTAGTTAAACCTATTTTTGATCGTCCACTTGAACGATCAAAAATACAACGATCAAAAAATGAAAGCTCATTTATTATACGTAGAAGATGACGAAAGTTTAAGTTTTGTGACTCGCGACAATCTCGAGTTAAAAGGCTACGAAATCACCCATTGCGCGGATGGCCAAGAAGCAATGGAATTGGTCGGACAAAAAGAATTTGACTTGTGTATTTTGGATGTCATGTTGCCAGAAGTAGATGGCTTTACCATCGCCAAAGAAATTAGAAAATATAATGCAGAAGTACCGATTATTTTTTTGACTGCTAAGTCTTTAAAAGAAGATAAAATTCATGGGCTTAAGTTAGGGGCAGATGATTACATTACCAAGCCTTTTAGTATTGAAGAATTGATTTTGAAGATTGAAGTTTTTCTACGCAGAAGTAAATTTGTTAGCCCCGTAGAAACCAATATTTATCGCATCGGAAAGTTTGAGTTTGAATACAAAAATTTACGCTTAGTAAATGGGGAAGAGGAACGAACGCTCACCCAAAAGGAAGCGGACCTACTCCGTTATTTTATCGAAAATCCCAATGAAGTGCTTAAGCGAAATACGATCTTGAAATCCCTTTGGGGAGATGATGATTATTTTCTCGGGAGAAGTTTGGATGTCTTTATTTCCCGCCTCCGCAAATACCTTAAACCAGATGAGAGTTTGGCGATTGAAAATATTCATGGAGTAGGGTTTCGTCTGAAAGTGGTGCTATAAAATCATCTATCTATTTTCAAAAAACTTCATAAAGAAACAGCCGCCGAGACTTTCCGACGGCTGTTTTTTTTCTATTCAATTCAAGCTCTAATCCAATAATAAAATATTTACCGAAGCTGCAGGAAGTGTCACCTGATTCAAATCCGTTAAGCTCGTAACCGACATCGTCATCGGACTTGTATTGATGCTCGGATCTTCATAAGTACCGCCCGCCAAAGAATGGAGGCTAGCTGCATTTACACTGAAACCCGGATCAACTGGAATGGTGATATCGTAATCCATACGATTGACAATCAGCAAGGCCACCTGACCATTACTTGCTTTGGTAGCAACATAGGAAAGGTTTTCTAAATCCCGCTCCATCACTGGATTGAGCTGACTCAAAGGAGTCGTAGGCAGATTTTGACCAATCGTTTCAATCACATCATCGCCCAGATTTTCAGCCACCATCTTATGTACGTCAAATACATTAGTGGTTTTATTCGGATCGGCTTCGTAGAAAAATAAATTATCAACATAGGTCGTCCAAGGATCTCCTGGTGGTGGTGTCGCATCATGAGAAAAACAGAAGTTGACTGCCATGATTAATTCTTTAAAAGTCAAAGCAGTAATCATACTTTCTGCAGTATACATGGCCTCTATAGTCATGTTAGCCATAGAATGATCAAACTCAGAATGGTATTCCGTATTGGCCAATTTAATGGTATCTGAAAGGCCATTTCTAATCGATCCTGCCACGAGCGTTGGGATGACTTGATTTTCCAATTTATCTCTAATCCACTGACTTTGCGAAACGTAATCAATGGGTCGATCATATCCCAAACCAGGATTAATCACTGGCCAATTGGGATAGCCGTGATAAATAATGAAATCAACATCGTCTTTCAAAATATCCATAATCGGATCGAGGTTATGAATAATGTCATTCGATTCGTCATTCGGCCAATCATTGGCCTGCCAGTTGCAATTGGTCGATCCTACCATTCCGATTTCGATAGGAATATCGCTATTGGCTCGCATCTGTGTAATGAAATCCTTGGCTCGATTGGCATAGATGGTCGGACTTAAGGCATGTGGATCATGACCGCGTACTGCATCCCAAGTCACCTCATTACCGACTTCGAAAAATTTGACATTATAGGGTTCAGGATGTTGATGTTCTACTACCCGTAAGTAATTATTGGCATCGTTCAGATAGCTCACCAAAGCCCCCGCATCAGCAGCGGTACCCGTACCATAATTTACCACCATCGTGATTTCAGCATTTAGGGCTTCTGCATCTGCCAAGGCATATCGAAGATCATCATAAGGATAAGGCCCTCCTTGGCCCCATTCTAATTGAAACTGGTAGCCAGTATAATCTGCATAATCAAAGCGACCATCAGTCGGGCCATGACCAATTCGATATATTTTTTTCTGCTCACCAAAAACGGGATTAATGCCACCGTATTTAGCCAATTTACCAGCTATATTCTCGTTATTATTGGGAGCGCCAGCATAGGGTACTTCTACATGGTTGCGATTGGTACCAATGATATAACTAGTGGCAGGATGGAGGGAATTAGAAGGTACTATTTTTAAGCCGGTATCGTTTGGCCCTAAGGTTGGATAGTTGACTACTCCATTTGTTCCACCAGACCAAGAAAGATTGATCAAGTCAGTTCCTCCAGTTTGTCCTAGACAGTATTCATCAGCGCCAAAGACTTCGATGGAACTAATATTGGCATTGGCCGATACCGCTAGCGAAAGAGCTTCTTGACGAAGATCTGGAGGGATAGCAGATAAATCAAAACTCACCGTAACATCATTTCCAGCAACCGTATGCGACAGTTGAATATTATCTCTTACCTGCAAGTATTCATAAACTTCTTGCAAAGGCGCTACCCATATCCGATCACTTCCGTTTTGGCCATAGGTATCCTCAATGTACTGCATGTAAGTACGAAAATTATTGATACCAATTGGACCAGAGGAACCAATAATATGGGTAAATTCATTGAACCAATAATGATTGCCACCAGTACTATTATTGGCTGCATTATCAATCTTATCGCCGTAAGGAGGAGAGCTATCTTCTAAATACCATCGGTACAATTCAAAATCTCCAGCAGATAAAGCATTACTTATTTCCAAACCATCGGGATGACCGGGTAAGAAATATTTTTGATCGTATAAGGCCACCATACCATTGGCAAAAGCTGGATTGCGGTAGCCGTTATAATCACCAGAAGCCACCACAAAGTGAGTGGTTTGAAAGCCAATATTATTTTGAATGGCATTGGTATTATCCACCACCTGTGCAACATAATCACAAGCACTATAGGCGCAATGGTCAAAAGAATGGTTAAAGACATCCCAACCCGCATCAAACATCGTCTGCAAATCGGACCAGTCAAAATTTTGGGAACCTGCATTATTTAAGGTGTTGCCATTGATGGCTAAACCTGCTCGGAAAGGGATATTATTACCACATGCGTCGGTGTAGAAAAAACCAGTTTCTGATCCTCCGACTGCCGAGGTGCCTCCATTTAGCATCGGGAAAATATTGGTGAAATGACCAATGTCGGCATCGTCCATTGTCAAACTATAAGCAAAGTCTTTATTATACTTTAACTTAGTAGGGTTGATTTGGAAATTGCTTGGAGGGCCATCAAAATGAATGATCATAGACAGTGGGCCGCCCGTGCCACAGGTGGTGGTGGTAGCATTGGCTACATTTGATAGACCAGACCTGTTGCCTGCTTCATCTATAGCTTCGATGGCAAAATAGTACAATTGTTCACAGCTAAGTCCGGTTACGGTAATACTCTCACTAGCACCGGAAGTTTGGGGTGCCGAAGTATTGACCAAAGTCGCGGAAGAAAAATTAGTCGCCGTAATGGGATTACTACTATACCGCAATTCATAACTATTGGCAGTACCCGTTGAACCATCATCTCCGGTAGCGGTCCAAGTCAGCTCAATCGAGCTGTTATTATTGGCCGAAGCGGATAAATTGCTAATGGCTGATGGAGGTGTAGCATCAGCATTGCCAGACAAACCATAGATCACGAGTTCACTGAGGTGAGCATCAAATTCCCTCACTTCAAAACGAAGGTAACGTGAAGTCACGGGGATATCTTTTTCTGTCCAAGATTGGTATCCCGTGAGGTTGGTCACCATAACGGGATTATTCATATCCCAAGCTCCAGGGCTTCCAGTATAGACTGCGAATACCCCTTCCCCATTGAGGTCCCGAATAAAAACTTTGGTAAAGGTAGTGGGCACTCCAAAATCGACATAAGCATAAGCAGGATAATAAGTCTCTGGACTAGATTGTCCACATCCAGGGCACCACTCCGTGATGGGAGCTCCACCATTGCCTGCGGCGGGATCTCCGGCTTCGATAGGTTCGTCAAATAAATTACAGGCACCAGAATTATTTTCATCGAATACCATAGTGGCACAGTCAATACTGATGATTTCTTCTTGACCACTGGGAGGAGCTGAACTGACGGTTAGAACAAAAGATTCCGTATCAGTTCCGCCATTGCCGTCCGAAGCACTCACGCTGATGGGATAGCTTCCTGCATCTCCTAGTTGAGGGGAGAAATTAAAAGTTCCAGTACCATTATTATTATCTACAAAGCTGGCAAAGGAAGGTGTTCCAGAGGCCGTTAAAGTAAGGACATCGCCATCCGGGTCAGAAGCCGTTGCCGTAACACTTTGGCTATTGCTCTCCACCAAAGTAAAGTCACCAATTGCACTAATAGATGGAGGATTATTTCCACCCGATCCTTCATACAATCGAATTTCTCCTACTTGGCCATTGGCGCTTGTCATTTCAAACTTCAAATAACGGGTATTGACACTTATAGCACCACCAACCCACTCTTCATACAAGGTAAGACCATTGCTATAAAAGGGAGTAGCATTATAATTGCTTGGCGAAGTTCCGGCATAAACATTAAAAGTACCAACCCCAAAATAATCATAAAGGTATAGATGAGTTAAATTGGTTACCGTTCCCAAATCAATATAGGCATAAGCCGGATAAAATGGTCCCCAACCGGGAAACCATCCATTGGTAGGACTACCACCCGCATTGTTTAGTGGATCTCCGGCAATACTTTGCTCATCGACTAAATTGCCTGCATTGGGTGCGGAGGTATTTAAAATCATTCCGGTATTGAGGGTAATGATGCCATTGCCGGAGGGAGGTGAATTTACCGTAAGGGTAAAGCTTTCACTATCGCTTGCGCCTTGGTTATCCGTTGCAGTGACATTGATCGTATAGCTTCCAGCATCTCCGCTCGTGGGGTTGATGGCAAAGGTGCCACTGCCATTTCCATTATCGGTAAAATTGACAAAGCTTAAATTTTCATTGCTTGTTAAGATAAGTACATCTCCGGGGTCAGGATCACTTGCACTTACGGCTACGTTTTGACTATTGCCTTCTGCAACCGTGAGGTTGGAAATAGCGGCTATGGTGGGAGCGCTATTCGGACTAGTGACACTTACGGTAAATGATTTGGTGTCGGTTCCACCATTATTATCGGACGCCGTTACCGAAATAGAATAGGTCCCTACATCGCTTGTGCTCGGACTGAGTGTGATGGTACCAGAGCCATCTCCATTATCGGCTAAAGAGGCAAAGGAGGGCGCTCCAGACATGCTAAGATTCAGCACATCGCCAGAGTCAGGATCGGTCGCATTTAGCGCAACATTTTGGCTGCTTCCTCCATTCATGCTTACATTAGAAATGGCATTCAAGACGGGAGGATTATTGCTTCCTGCTGCCTTATATAATCGAACTTCTCCTATTCGACCATCTGCAGTAGTCATTTCAAATTTCAAATAGCGGGTGTTGATGCTTATCGCTCCACCGACCCATTCCTCATACAAGGTAAGGGCATTGCTATAAAAGGGAGTAGCATCGTAATTGCTTGGCGAAGTTCCGGCATAGACATTAAAAGTTCCTATCCCAAAATAATCATAAAGGTAGAGGTGGGTAAGATCGGTTGTTTGGCCTAAATCAATATAAGCGGAGGCTGGATAAAGTGGCCCCCAACCGGGATGCCATTCACTCGTAGGACTCCCTCCGGTATTGTTTAATGGATCTCCAGCAATATTTTGCTCATCTACCAATTTGTCTGCATTGGTCGCAGATTGGGATAGAATCATATTGCTATTGAGGGGGAGTATGGTTTGAGAAAAAAGGAATGGACTGCTCATTATGCAAAAGAGCAAGGTCCATATGATCTGCTGACAATTATTTTTCATAGTTCTTTTCTTTAAATTTTTAGAATAAATTTCACTTTACTTTGCTTGGTGAATGATAACTTCGGAATGCACAAATTGCCCGGCATTAGCTACTCGAAGTAGGTATACTCCGGGTAAGAGTCCCTGCAAGTTCAAACGATAGTGATGTTGTGGACTAAAGGATTTTTGGATCAATTGACTTCCCGAAAGTTGCACTATTTCTACTTCGTCGAAAGGCAATTTTTCAGAACGGATATTGACCATTTCTGTAGTGGGGTTGGGAAATAGCTGAATCTGATGCAGGTTGCTGTGGCTTAGCTCCACTGGAGGTTTTCCCAGACGAAGATCCTGAATGGCGACTTCTCCAGTGTAAATTTGGCCGGGGTTGACCTGAAAATGAATGTGGGAAATTTTGTGAAGGTCGACGATTTCTTTTTGATCGGCGAAATCAAAAGTAAGGAGTTTAAAATCATCACTTCCATCCAAATAAAAAGTTTGAGCATTGGATTTGGAAGATCGCAGTTCGGTGTCTACCACCATAATTTTTAGTTCAATGGCTTCTAGGCTTTTCATCCTAAGTAATAATTGTGGAGCTGCAGACAAATCTTTTTCCCCCAATTTGAGCGTAAAAACTTCCCAAGGTTTTTTGTCTATACTTACCTGCATGACTTCTCCCTTTTGGTGTAACTGAAAATGGTCATTGGCGTACCAAGAAAAAACCTCCTGATCAGTTAAACTTTGTGAGTAGCTTGTTCCAAAGAGGAATAAGCAAAAAATAAAACAAGTTATTTTTTTCATAGAAATGAATTTGATGTCCTTGGGGCAATAGAATGACCTATTTAGCCCAAGCACTGGATTAAAAAATAAGTAAATGTTAGTCTGTTGAAATATGTGTCTAGTCCGAATGAAGTGCCATTCGAAAGCAAAAGAATTAGAAATAGATCACGTCAAAGACATTGATTATTTCCCAATAAAAAACTCGTTCTTGGACAAATCCCGTGGTCAACCAAAAATAAGAACCAAAAAGCGACTAA
>CAYQRA010000273.1:0-2242 GCA_964419315.1 uncultured Saprospiraceae bacterium
TTGCCCTTCGAGGATGTAATTTTAGAAGAGATGTTTGGTCGCCAAGAACGCCTCAAGTTTTAGTGAATTTTTAATAAAATTTGGTCTCAAAGAGTGATAGGTAGCCGTATTTTACGGCTGCCTATTTTTATTGGTGTAAGGTGATTTTTTGATGATTGTCTTCCCGATTCCGATCAAAAAATAAATACTTTGGATCTATTTCTACCCGATGCGGTTTTTGATCTACGGTGAACTGAAACTGTATTTCTGTACGATCAAATTTCATTGTTTTTATAGTAAAAGGCAGAGGGTCATCTTTGGCATAAATACCAATATCCAACCAATCTTGAAGCCTTATTTCTTCTTCTTTTTGATCGGTTCCTAATTTTACTTTGCGACTTTTAATCACCAGTTCGATTTGATACTGACCATTGTGGAGTGCCGTTCCTGTGGCGGATAAAAGCTGGTTGTCAAAAAAAGTAATGTCATAAAATAAATCCACGATGAGGTGTTGTAAACTATCTGGAACTTCTTTTTCTAAATGTTTGAGGTAATCAATAGAACGCGGGAAAGGAGCATCTTGATAACGGTATTCTTCCAAGAAATTTCTTAAGGATCGATTGACCTTTTCTTCTCCAATTATTTCAGCCAATGCATACATCACTACCGAGCCTTTTCGATAATACAAATAAGGCTGATCCTCCACCAAGTATAAAGGCAATTCTTTTTGGATTTCACTTTGGCGTCGATACAAATAGTCATCATAATCGTACTTTAAAAAATCAATCATTCCCAAAACGCCTTTGTTTTTTTTCATCAGCATCAAGGAAGCATATTCTGCAAAAGATTCGGTGAGTAAATTACTGCCTTGCATATCCGCACCCACGACCTGATGACCCCACCATTGATGTCCAATTTCATGGCCGATAGTAGAAGCAATGGGATTATTGCTGTTGGGGTCGGAAAGGTCTAATACAAAACCACGCGATTCCGAATAGGGCATCGTTCCGGGGAAAGCTTGTGCCGAATTATTATACTGTGGAAATTCGACGATACGCACTTGTTGGTGAAAATAAGGACCAAAATTTTCGGTGTAATATTCCATGGCATTTTCCATTTCATCCAACATAAGTTCGATGTTTCTTCCATGTTTTTGGTCGTAGTAAACTTCAAGGTCAATACCTCTCCAGTTTCGACTGGCCAATTGGTAATCTGCAGAAATAAAGCTATTGAATAATAAAGAAGGCTGATCAACTTTATAATGAAAATATTTTCTGTTTCCTACTTCCCATTCTTTGATGAGACTTCCGGCAGATAAGGCAATTTGATTGCTCGTAGTTGATACGATTGTTTCCATTGGAATCCAAGAATGTTGTTCGGCCAGTTGATTACTAGAGCAATGGGTGCAGGTTTCGGTTTCCAGAGGAATGCTCGCTGTTCTCTTTTTTAAGCCTTGTCGTTTGCGTTCTTTGGGATCACGAATTTCTGATTCCTTACGATAACCAAAGAAGGGAAGGATTTGGGCATGATGTAAAAAGGAACCATTGGCAACAATGCCTTTTTCGCTGACCGTATTTTCAAAACCATAGGAAGTGTAATTGGCTACTGTTTCTATCCAAAAACTATCTTGCGGCAACATTGGTTTTGCTAAAGTGTAAATTTGAAAACCAGAGATGCTGTCGTTTAATAAAAGGCTGGCATTTGGGATCTTTATTTGACAATCCCAACCATTGTTTCGATTGATATCTCTAGTGCTAAAGTAAAGGTGTTCGATCGGAGAAGAGGTATTGTTTTTTATTAAAAGTTGACTAGTACTGGTGAGGTTTCTTTCTTTGGGAAAAAAGTTGACAAAAAAGCGGGCAGCCGCAATTTGAGGCATTGGTGCAAATTGGTGTTTTTTATATTGTAATTCATAATTGGCTTTTGCAGTATTACTTGATAAAGCATTGGAATAAGTATTGAGTATTTGTGTGTTATAGTAGACAAAACCAGTACTACTGATCCAGAGAAAAAAGATCCCAAATCCTACTTTACTCAAAAAAGGAGACCAAGCATCACTTTTGTTTTTCCAACGCAGAAGGAAGGCTTCGTCTTTATTTCTGGGCCAAAATAAAATCCCCGGTAAAAGCAATAATAAACCAAAAAGTAACCAATATAAATCGAACCAAATATTACTTTTTAAAAAAGGACCATAGCGGTTTAGGTCAGAAAAAATAAAAGATCCATTGCTGCCAATTTTTAGCATATTCGTTTCCCAGCCCAT
>CAYQRA010000273.1:2342-8475 GCA_964419315.1 uncultured Saprospiraceae bacterium
TCAATCAACTCTTCAAAGTGATGCGCTCTGCTGTTCCAAATGCTTTCCCCAATATAGAAAAATAAAAACAACATCAGAAGTATCTCGTAGTCACGGACATTGGCAATCATGGTATGGGTTTGAGCAAAGGCGGCAACGCCATAGTCGTGTTGTCGAGTAACGAAGTCAAGTATTTGAAATACTGTTAGGGCAGCTAAAAGGAGTTGGCAGGGGAGTTGTGTAACGATATTTAGGAAGTCAATTTTTAAAATATTTTTACAAACCGTAAATGAAAAAAAAGAACTTGATCGGGATTGTGTTTTGGGAGGATTTAAATTTAAAGTATTGCTTGCTATAGGTTTCTTCCACAGGTTTTTTATAGGTTTCTGAGGAGGGACTCGTCTTTGGGAAGGGGCAGTAAAAATAGAAAAACGATGATAAGAAAAAGCCAGAAAAATACCAGATAGACTAAGCCAGAATAAGCGATTTTTTAATAAGTATCCAGTCAGCTGAATGTCTTGCTTATTCCGCTCTTCGATGGTGAAATAACGAGTGTCTAGATTAAAAGCAAATTCTCCGAAAGGATCTAGTAAGGCGCCTAGCGCAAAATTTTGGAGATCATTGCTTAGACCATATAAACTTACGAGATAACAAATGTTCAGCAAAGCAATTCCCAAGATAGCATAAGCCAAATTTTTTAACCAAATAGACAAACCAAACACAAAACTTCCAATGATGAAAATATTGGGCAAAACAATAAAAAGAAAAGTTTTGAGAAAGGTAGAAAAATGAAAAGGACCTGCTTCTGATGGTAAAATGGATCCAATACTAAGACCAATTTTTACCCCCAAAATATTTATAAAGATCAGCATAATTGCAGGGATCATCATCAATCCAAAAGCGGCCCCAAAACGCGACCAGAAAAAATGAAAGCGAGTAACTGGAGCGCTAAAGAAAATTTCTGTAAAATTATATTGGTGTTCCCGATTGGCCGCATTATAAAAAGTCGGAAGTGCGATCACCATACTCAGAATAGTCAAAAATATACTGTTCGCACTAATGGCATGTGGAGAGTTGACCCATTCTTTTTCTGCTACAATTCCAATAATTACGATACCACGGGAATAAAGAAAAGTAAAAAAGAGGCAGAAGAGCATCAAAGAAATATAAACGAGCGGAAAACTCAAGGTGTATTTTATTTCTCGGGAAAGGAGATATGAAATCATCGGATTTTTTATTTGACTTGTTATTGAAAACGACTTGATCAGAAGACTCTTTTATGCTTGGAGTTTTTTGAAATAAACATCTTCCAAGTTAGAAGGTGTTTCTTGAAAGCCGAGGGGGCGCTGTTCGCTCCATACATGAATCACTTGCTTGCCGAGGTTCATTCTTTGGGAAAGTATATGATAATCTTGCTGGTATTGAGTCAAGTCTTTTCGGTTAATTTCTTTTTGCCAAATTTTTCCTTCCAATTCTTGAATGGCCACTTGTGGCGTACCATTGAAAGCGACTTTACCTTGGTTAAGAATCGCCATTCGGGTGCATAGTTTTTGGATATCTTCTACGATGTGGGTAGAAATGATGACGATGGCTTCTTGGCCAATATCTGCCAAAAGATTGTGAAAACGATTTCTTTCTGCAGGATCAAGTCCGGCGGTAGGTTCATCGACAATGATGAGTTTGGGGTGACCAATCATACACTGTGCAATGCCAATTCGCTGTTTCATGCCGCCCGAAAAACCTTTGACCTGCTTGTTGCGATCCTGAAAAAGGTTGACTCGATCAAGGAGATAATTGATCAGTTCTTTTCGCTCTTTGGGGTGGTGAATACCTTTTAGTATGGCGAGATGTTCGAGCAATTGATATGCAGAAATACGAGGGTAGACCCCAAATTCTTGCGGGAGGTAGCCTAAGTTTTGCCGCAATCTATTTGCTTGTTTAATGATGTTGATGTCATTGAGAAAAAGATGGCCTTCGTCTGGTTTTTGTAAAGCGGCAATGCTTCGCATTAAAGTAGATTTTCCAGCCCCATTGGGGCCCAATAAACCAAACATTCCATTTTCGATAGTGAGCGAAACGCCGTCTAGGGCTTTGGTGCCATTGGAGTAGGTTTTTTTGAGATTTTGGATTTTTAATTGGTTCATGGTGATAAAATTTTTGGCTTGGGGGGATACCGTATACCCCATCCCCCAACTGGCCATAAGGCATAGCTATTTTAAGCATTGCGGAAGCAATACGAACGATGTTTGAAAAAAATGTTAGGTTATTTTACCGCAGTATAAATAGAGATTTTCTATTCGGAAACAAACTCCATAATATCTCCCGGTTGGCAGTCTAGCTCTTTACAGATCGCTTCCAGCGTAGAGAATCGGATCGCTTTGGCCTTTCCTGTTTTGAGGATCGACAAATTGGCGGTCGTGATACCTATGCGTTTGGCCAATTCATTAGATTTCATTTTGCGTTTGGCCAACATGACATCCAGATTAATAATTATGGGCATTTTATATAGTTAAATCTTGCTCTTGTTGTAAGGAAAAACCTTCTTTAAAAATGGCTGCTTGAAATAATGCAAAAGTAGCCAATAAAAGATGTAAACCAGTAATCAAAACTTCGCCGACATCTACTTTATATTCAGGGTGGAAGTTAAGAAATAATAAAAACAAAGGAGGGAAAATAAAATTAGCTTTAGCAAAGTTCATCAAGTTTTTAATTGCCTGGGCAGTGAATAAACGCTCCGTCCGAAAGGAATCAAAAATAAGACTCAGCAAGTAAAAAAATAAAGCATAAAGTCCCAAAGTCCCAATAATTTCCATCATTCCCCAGAGGGTATACCTTCCCAAGATAATTGGATTTTCAGTAAAAGGAATCAGTAGCTCAAATCGCGATTGAACTTTTTCTGAACCTACTAATTCATAAATTTCAATCGGTAGCCAAGCAGCTTCGGAGAAGCCACTTTTCAAAACCAATACCAGAAGAGTATAGGTACTCAGGAGTAGATATAAAAAGGCCAATACTCTTGTTAAGTAAAATAAAATGGCCGCAATGGGTCGGATAAATTGCATAGATTATTTCTATTGGTTAGTACAAAAGTAAAGTAAAAATTATTGATAAACAATAATTTTTTATCTTTTATCGACGAATATTACTAAAAAGAGGATACTTGGAACTTAGAAGGGAGATGAATTTATAGCCTAAAATAAGGAATGGGATCACTTGTTTTTAAGCAATAGAAAGGTGATAGCTACTTGGTAACTGATTTTCTGTTTATAGAAAGGTGACTCGATGGAGTGCTTATCTTTCAATAATAATCTTCTCGGTACGCTGTCCTTTTTCTGTTTGTATCCGAATAAAGTAAGTTCCATTATTTAGATGCGAAACATCTAGACTTAGTTTTTGATCATTATAAGTAGCACTAGTCTGTAGCCGACCATCTATACTAAAGATTTGCAGCGTATAAGTAGGGCTGTAAAATTGTTCGGGGATCGCAATCTGGATGTGCTGTTCTGGATTAGGAACCGGATAGACCAAAAAGGAGGCTTCTTGCCTTACTTGGTCAGATACCCCTACTTGAAATGTTTTTAAGCCATTGATGACCATCGAGAAATCTTGATCTCCATTTTCTAAATTTCCCTTATGAGAAACGGTAACGGTATAAAGGCCAGCTTCCAAACTACTGATGTCAATTCGTTCTGAATTGTCTCTAAAATTATCTCCTTTTTGAGCGGCATCATTAAAGTTGGTAAAGACAGAATTGGGACTCAAAACCCAAGGGAAGTATAGCGTGTCATTCCCAGTTATTCTAACATCCAAATCATTCACCAACATCGGGGTAGGATCGTCAATGGCTGCTCCGGATAAGGGCGTCGCTGCTGGGTCAGACCAAGAGATGACCAACTCCAAAGAAGAATTTCCATCTACTTCAATTTCTTTGATATAGGTTTCGCCATTATTGATAGATAATTCACTGATGTTTGAAATAGATCCATTATTGGCAATGACTTCTGCGGCTCTTTCCGCATTGAGAAGTCCCCAACCACTTTGAAAATCAGGACCATCGTGGAAGCCTACTTCATCGGTCGTACAAATTAAAAGCGACTTTACCGTTGCCGCTTTCATATAGACCCCAAACAGGTCATGATAGTATTGCTGTAAAAGTGCAATACTTCCCGTAACGACTGGAGTAGACATAGAGGTGCCACTGCGAGTACTATAATCTTGATTGCCGCCATTATTCCCAGACCACAGCGTGACTCCATTTGCCGTTATATCCGGTTTTATTCGCCAGTCATCCGTTGGCCCCCAATTAGAAAATTCAGATTGAGAAACAGAGGAAGGGCCGTTATAATCGAGGACATCGTATACCGCACCTACGGTAATATTATTCTTAGCACCATTGGAGCCAAAAATAATATCGTATCCACCATCTCCAGTATTGACCCCATCGTCTCGACTATTCGACGCAGAATTGACTTGGGTTAAATAGGGGGCATTGAATAAGAGCTCATCCCACTCTTCTGTATAAGGAGTGTAGACGCCATATTCGGGCGTATTGCCATCAGGATTTTCTGACGAATAAGAATGGTTAGATAAAATACCTCCCTTTACTGCAAAGTCAATAATTTCTGGTTCATCACCAGAACTACTATAGGATAATATCGTGGCCGCAGGCGCCATCCCGCGAGCTTTGGAATTTACTCCTTCTCCGATCAAGGTAGTCCCCGTATGGGTGGCGTGACCGCCCTCATTATCCGCTTCAGCATGGGTGACTCGACCAATTATTTCTTGGTGATTCTTTAGGGCGATATCGCTTTCCCAAACGCCAATTTCAATTCCCTTACCATCCAGATCAAATCCACTTGCTCCGCCTTCTTGTATGCGATTTACTTTAGAGCTGATCGCGGCTGCCTCATTATCATCACAAGAATAAATGGCTTTTCCGTTTCGATCTATTCCAGTCAACTCCGCAACTCGACCGTCTTTGTAAATGATTTCCTTCGGGATAGACGGGTCTCTCCTTGCGGCAGCGTAGGCTGCTTGGGCTCGCTTGGAGAGTTCTTCTAGCTTTTCTACATTGGTTTGATTAATGATATAGTTTCTATCTTGCTCATTTTGTGCAAATAGAAAAAAGGAAGACCAACTTAGTAATAGTGCAGTTAGAGCAATTCTTTTCATTTTCAAGACTTTAGATTTTCGAATAGCTAAATATAATAGAAAAACATGTGGTGAGCTCAACCTTTCTTTTGGTTTTTCCGTTTAATCATAGAATAGTAGTAAAAATATTGTTTTATCGTTTATCATATTTCCTCATCAAAACTCACACACAATGGCAATCAAACTAGGACAAGTAGCTCCCGATTTTACCGCTCAAACTTCTATGGGCGAAATTAATTTTCACGAATGGTTAGGCGATGGTTGGGGAATGTTGTTTTCTCACCCAGCTGATTTTACTCCGGTATGCACAACCGAATTGGGGCGTACTGCTGCCTTAAAAGAAGAATTTGCTAAGCGCAATGTCAAAGCAATGGCGGTCTCTGTAGATCCACTAGATTCTCATATGGAATGGATCAAGGATATTGAAGATACGCAAAATGTAACGATGAATTTCCCAATTGTTGCAGATGAAAAACGGCAAGTGGCAGAATTGTACGACATGATTCATCCTGATGTGACGGAGAAAACGACCGTAAGAACTGTTTTTGTTATTGGGCCAGATAAAAAAGTAAAATTGACTTTGACTTATCCTCCTGCAACGGGAAGGAATTTCCTAGAAATCATTCGCGTGATCGATTCCTTACAATTGACGGCTTACCATAGTGTCGCCACACCAGCAGATTGGAAAGATGGAGAAGATGTAATTGTTTCTCCTTCGATTGCTACGGAAGACATTCCGGCTAAGTTTCCAAAGGGACATACGGTAGTTCGACCTTACCTACGTACTACTCCGCAACCAAATAAATAAGTGAAGACTTGAATCTAAAAAAAGCGATCAGAAATATTTTCTGATCGCTTTTTTTGTTGGAAATAATGATTTTGTCTTAGAAGTTGTTTTAAAATGGAGGTTGAGAATTATTGTAAGTGCCTGTCCGGCTGGCCAGACGGGCTTGGTTTTCAAAACGAAGCTCCATTATGGCCTCCCGTCCCTTCGGGGTCGCTA
>CAYQRA010000274.1:0-8441 GCA_964419315.1 uncultured Saprospiraceae bacterium
GGGTTAGATTAAGCGGAGATATTTCTAAATCCTCTTTCTGAATACTTTCTATATTTCGACCGGCTACAAAATGGCAGGAGCACATTTTCTTAGCCGCATAACCAGTCGCCACCGACAACATAGGATAGAATTTTTGCCCCGCCCAAGCTAGCGCCAAGGCGAATAAGAAAAAGAGTACGAGGGATATTTTTTTTAGCATGATCCTAAGTTAATAAAATCATGGAGAATTTGAAAAATAAAATAAGAGGAGCTCTTTTTTTCTACCTAGAGCAGGTTTAATATAAGAAAAACAGATCACCTTTAATTGACACTATTCTATGCCGATTCATCGTTATTTCTAAAAACAAAAGAAACATGCTAGAAATACTTTCCTTCTTAGCCCCTCCCTACTGTATTGGTTTGGTCTTCGGATTCATCTACTTAGTGCTTTTTGTCGAGCTTGATTCTATTGAGTCCTACCTCCCCACAAAACATCATTTCAATCTTTTTATTTTTCTTGCTTTTCTTTTTATGTTTACCTACGCGATGTTCTTGAACTCTTTTTTTGGTTCTCCCCATCACAGCAGCTTTGAAACGAACTGGATTTATAATATGAGCATGGCGACCTTTTGTTTCTTATCCGCTTTGTATTTCTTTGGTTTTCTAAGTTTTTCAAAAGTAACTTTTAAACGACTTCCAAATTTCAGATCTCTTGGTATACTTAAAGCCATTAGATTGCTCTTTTTTAACTTTCATTTTTTTTTGGCTTAGTGCTAATGCTGTTTTATTTTCCAGCTTTTTCCAGCAATCTTCCGTCGCCACTTTATTGTCTTTTTTGGGAATGTTTACCGCCTTACTTTTTGGAGTTCTGAAACATCGAATTAAGACTCAAGCCGCTTTGTCTCAAAATTAAAGAAGCTTCTTTTTCCAAACTTGTCAAATGTTTGTACTTTGAGGATAAAGAAAGAAAGCTAAATAAAGAACTGGTTTAAATTTATAGCCATGGAAATCGGAAAACAGATATTATTTTTCCTAGCGGGTCTTGGAGTCTTTAATGGCCTTCTATTGGCGACTTATTTTTTGGGTTTTATAAAACCTAGACGATGGGTCAATCAATTATTTGGTTTCTTCCTGCTCATGCTTTGTATCCGTATTGGAAAATCCTTGTTTCATGTGTTTATGGATTTGGATCGGATCTATTTGCAAATTGGTCTTTCGGCTTGTATCATGATTGGGCCTTTCTTGTTTTTATATGTTCAGCATTTTTTAGACCGCAGCGAAAATCCAAGTAAAGCCGATCGCTTACACCTCTTGCTTCCTCTTGTCTCCATAATTGGGATTGGTAGTATTTGGCCCTATGAAAACCATCCTATGACTTGGAATAGTTGGGTGATCCTATTCATCTATGGGGTATGGGCGCTTTACACCTTAGCAACAGCACCTAAGCTTTTCCCTTTGTTTGCAAAAGCCTTGAAAAGACAAACCAAGGTGCGGGAAAATTGGATACTTTTGGTTTACACTTGCGCGGCAGTATTATGTCTCGCTTACATTTTAGCCTATATTGGATTTCCTTATTTGGCTGGACCGATATTATTCTCTGGCGTTCTATATCTTTTGATGGGCTTTTTGGCTAAGAAAAATCACCGGCAATTAATCACCCATGCAGAAGCGCCCAAATATCAAAAGCAAAAATTAAGCGAAACCAAAGCAGATGATTTACTCCAACGCCTCTCGACCATCATGCAAGAGGATCAACTTTATTTAAACCAGCAAATCAAACTGGCTCAAGTCGCCAAAGCCATTGACTCCAGTCCACATGAAGTCTCTCAGCTCATCAATGATCGCCTCGGCCTTTCCTTCAATCACTATATCAATGAACACCGCATCAAGGCTGCTTGCCAATTACTTGGAACCGCCGACCACCTCAGCATCGAAGGAATCGGACAAGAGGTCGGCTTTAAATCTAGATCCGCGTTTTACACCGCCTTTAAAAATTCTATGAAACAGACGCCCACCCAATTCAAAAATCAAGTCAAACACTCTGAGTCCTAAATTAAGAAGCTGCGATCTTGTTCAGATTTATAAAAATGGACAGCTTGCACCACTTCAAAGTCATTATTTCTGTAGCTTTTGAGCATCTTTGAATTATGATTACCAATAGCCTTTCTGTTCGTTTTTCCTTTCTTATATTCTTAGCTATTTCCTTTTTAGGAATAATGGCTTGTACGGCACCTTCTGAAAAACCAGCTGCTCCGCAGCCATATAAAAAACAAATACTCGATAGCTTAAACCATCCTTGGGGCATGGCATTTATCAATAATCAAGAAGCTTTTATCACCGAAAAAAATGGCGATCTCTTGCGCGTACACCTCGGTCAAAAAAGCAAACAAATCATCAAGGGATTTCCCAAAGACCTCTATCGACCTTATTTGATTGAGGTCAAAAAATATCCACCTCGGACTTATCCATTCGGAGTGGATGGAAAAGCGATTTGGGGAAATTGTGGCATTCTAGATGTTAAGGTTCATCCCGATTATTTAGAAAATGGCCAAATCTTTCTCTCTTATGTTGCTCAACAAGAAGATCGTTTTGCCTTAAAAGTGATCCGAGCAAAAGTCGTTCAAGATTCTTTGACCGAGATAAAAACTTTACTCCTTCCGGGACCTTATGTACCGGGGCTCTGGCATTTTGGTGGTGGCCTCTGTATCCAGCAAAAGTATTTGTTTATAACCGTCGGGGAACGTTTATTTTTTGAAGATTTAAAAACTGGACTGCCCATTGCCCAAGATGTCAAAGATGCCAGAGGCGCGATATATCGCTTGCACTTGGATGGACGGATTCCAACAGATAATCCCAACTTTGGAGCGGAAGCGGTCCCCGGTATTTATGCCTTTGGTATCCGTGCGGCACAAGGCATTACGACGAGGCCCGGAAGTCAAGAAATTTGGTTTAGTGAACACGGCACCAATCAAGGCGACGAACTCAACTTATTACAAGCTGGTGCGAATTATGGTTGGCCCAATATAACTTCTGGAACTTGGCGATCAGAAGGCTATGTCCCCGATTCTTTAGCAATGCCCAATTATGTTGATCCACAACATTACTGGAAACAAACCGTCGCACCTACGGGACTTTGTTTTTATACCGGAAAAGAATTTCCTACATGGAGCGGCAATCTTATCGTACCGGGTTTATCTAGAGGAAGTTTATGGCGAATGGTTTTACAAAAAAATGTGGTGGTCAGTGCGGAGGAACTCTTTTTACAGGATCGGGTTCGTTCCCGCAAAGTAATCCAAAGTCCCGAGGGGCAACTGTACCTATTGACAGATGAAGATCAGGGCAAATTATTGTTGATTACCAATGAGGCAAAGTAACATAGTCTATTGGTAAACATTTTTGTAACACTTCCTCATTAGAAGACTTGATTTTCCATTCCCCTCTTTTGTGTTTTCCCCATCAAAATAACTTTCCGAAAGTTTCATAATGTTATTCCTATCAGATACTTTTGTTTATTCAGTTGTAAACAAACCAAAATATCTATGAAAGACATTATTACCATGGGAGAATTCGTCATCAAAAACCAAGGTGACTTTCCCTATGCCAAAGGAGAATTGAGTAGCTTATTGAGTGCCTTGCGTTTGGCAGCCAAAGTAATGAATAGTCAAATCAACAAAGCAGGTTTGGTTGATCATCTGTTGGGTAGTGTTGGAACAGAAAACATCCAAGGAGAAGAGCAGAAAAAATTGGATTTATACGCCAATGAGTTATTTATCAAAGCCCTAAAAGCGAGAGATCAAGTCTGTGGGATTGCTTCCGAAGAAGAAGAGAAAGTGGTGCTTTTTGAAAATGAATCTGGGGTCAATGGAAAATATGTGGTATTGATTGACCCAATTGATGGTTCTTCTAATATTGAGGTCAATGTTTCTATTGGAACCATCTTTGCGATTTATCGCCGCATCACTCCCATTGGGACTCCCGCTACGCTAGAAGACTTTTTGCAACCAGGCCATCAGCAGGTCGCGGCTGGTTATATCATTTTTGGTTCTTCTACGATGATCGTTTTTACAACGGGTAATGGCGTCAATGGATTTACCTACGATCCGGCAATCGGAGTTTTTTACCTTTCTCACCCCAACATCAAAATTCCTGAAGAAGGAAAAATCTATAGCATCAATGAAGGCAATTATGAATATTTTGCACCACCGCTAAAAAGCTATATCCAACATTGCAAACAGATTGACCCAGCCTCCAATCGACCCTATGCTGGTCGCTACATTGGATCGATGATTGCCGATTTTCATCGCAATTTATTGAAAGGTGGTATTTATATGTACCCAGCTTCCAGCGATGCCCCGAAGGGAAAACTGCGTTTGCTTTACGAATGCAATCCGATGGCCTTTTTGATTGAGCAAGCCGGAGGAAAAGCCTCCGATGGTCAGCAGCGAATCATGGATATCCAACCCAAGGAACTGCACGAACGAACCGCCATCTTTGTGGGATCCTCAAAAATGGTAGAGGAGCTGGAAGCGTATTTTTCGGAGGAGGAAAAGGAGGAAGATGCCTAGATAGCTTGTTGGATTTCTGAATACCAAGGATACAGTATTTTACCGCGATAGCGCATTCTACTCCCTTCCCGCGGATCGCTCTTCTTATTTTGACCTAGTATTTTGTTCAGATTTATAAAAATGGACAGTTCCGCTAATAGATTCCCTCTATTTCAAGTCATTTTAGCGCATATTTGAGCCAGCATTGATCCAAGATGTTCTTTGCGATTTTACTTTTAATTGACCTCCAAAATAAAAATCATGCGTCTTTCCCTCCTCTTCGGTTACTTTTTTCTTTTCCTATCTCTTTCCTCTTTTGGTCAAAGTGATGAAGATTTGATCCGGCACAGTATCCAGAATTATTTCAATGGCACTGCCTATAATCAACTCGACCAGATCCAATCGGCTTTCCACCCCGAAGCAGAATTATATCTAGAAAATCGAGAAGGGGAATTATGGAAACTCAAAGCGGCGGAATACATTGCATTTTTTGAAAAAAATGAACCGGGAACTTTTAATGGTCGGTATAGCAAAATCATGTCTATTGATATCACTGGCAATTTGGCTTTGGTCAAAGCGGAGATTTTGATGCCTAAGTCGAATCGTCGTTATGTAGATGTTTTTATAATGAAAGAGGTTTCGGAAGATTTGTGGCAGATTATTAGCAAGGCGGCGAATAGTAGTTTGATAGAGGAGGAAAAGTGAGGAGGCCTTACTCCTACTCCTCAATCAAGTTTGAGAATGGATTTATATTGCTTGTAATTCTCTGGATCATAGCAAACGAAAATGACGGTTTTAATTCCGTTTGATTCATAGTCTTGGATGGTATTAATGGCGATTTTAGCCGCCCTTTCTTTTGGGAATTTATAAATACCCGTACTGATATTTGGAAAGGCAATAGACTCTAATCCATTGGCCTCTGCCAATTGCAAACTACTTAGGTAACAAGCTTGTAATTTATCTACTTCCTGAGATTTACCTTGATTCCACCTTGGTCCAACAGTATGAATAACTTTTTTAGATTTTAATTTTCCAGCATTGGTGATCACCGCTTCACCAACTTTACATCCGCCTTGCTTATTTCTTATTTGTATGCATTCTTCTAAAATTTGCTTCCCTCCTTTTCTATGAATGGCTCCGTCAACTCCACCTCCACCAAGCAAAGAGGTGTTCGCAGCATTGACGATTGCATCAACTTCTAAAGTGGTAATATCTCCTTGAATCAATTTTATTTTAATCATCTTTTTACTTTGTCGGTTTAGCTTATTCTTAGGCACGAGCTGTCGGGCAGCTTGGAGCTGAATGTCATCAAGAGAGAGGTCCTATAAAAAAGGGTATTTGCATAGTATTTTCTGCTCGTAGATGCTACCTTTCTTGTGTTTAGCTTAGGAAAAACTAAGGGCTATCTTGAAGGTAGCCCTTAACTCGTTTTATAAATGGTATTTTAGAATCTTTTCTCTTATTAAATAGTAGGAGCTACCTACCAGATTTATTGACACCCCACATGTTTTTTATCCTAGAAAAAAAATATCCGCATTAAAATGTAAACCAGATTGTTCGCTATTACCTGCAGGTAACGGGCGGATCTAAGTGTAGGTCTCCTGACCGACACCACTCCTTGTTGAGTAGAATTTATAGAATACTTAGGATTCGAGGTCGGAGACCTCAACCTTGATCCGTCTACGACTTGTAAGTAACGAACAGTTTGTTTTTTATTGAAAACTTCCAGTTAAAATTAATGAAATTGAAGTAGTATTAAGTGGATAGAAATTTTAATTCCCCTAAGCCCCTACTCCACCTCTGCAATGATCACCCCAAAGTTACCATCTTCTTGTATCCAATTTTTACTGGGCAAATAAGTTCTGGAGACAAAGCCATCTAGATACAAAGCATTTTTACATTGGTTTTCTTGAAAGAAAGTGGCAAAATCAAATAGATTAATTTTCCCTTTGGACATCGCAAATAATAAATGCCCATTGGGTAAAAGCCCTACTCCATTTCTGATGTGAAGATTTGCAGAACCTTCCTGAAACTTTGGATGTATCGCTCCATTGATGACTAGCATGGGGCCGGATTGAGTGGCATATTTGATTTGAGAATTATTCTTGTAGTCTTGGGTAGTAAGTACTTTGGGTGCTAGGTCTTCAGTGATACAGAAGATGCCATTGGGTTGTAAATAAAAATTGCCATAGCCTTTTTCTTGACGATCTATCTCGCTTATTTCTTGTCCTTCTTTTATAAATAATCCTTGGGGACTACCGTCCTTAAGATACATTCCTCCGTTCATGGCAAATTGTAATTTCTTATTTTGCTTCGCCAATCCTTCTTTTAGATTTTTAGCATTTCCAAAGTTGACTCCTTGTTCGTTTTTATAAAAAAAAGCTAATTCCTTTTGCTGCAAATCAACTTCATAAAAAAGGATATTGGGAAATGCTTTTACTGAAATTCCGCTATTTTCTTTGGAGCCATTTGCTTTGGTGAATAGGGCAATAATAATTATTGGCAATACTACCAATCCAATTTTGGTGATCCATTTCATGGGTTTATTTTATTTAGGTTTGACTTCTGGTATTCAAAATTCTAAACACACTAATCGCCTGATTACTCTTCTATTTCATCTCGGACCTCCGCTCTTGCCTTTGCCAATAAGTCCAAATAATCTTTTCGAAAAGGTTCGGCCAAGTTCTTTTCTAAAACAGCTTCTATATCCCAAAGTACGCGTTGCTCCGCTTGATCTTCGAAAAGGTCCTTATTTTCTTTTTCATTAAATCGCCCAAGAAAATCAAATAAAACGAGTGCTTCCTTTTTAGTCAAAACGATCTGAACCACTTCTGAATTCGACATGAGTTTTTTATTTTAGATTTAAGACCTATTCTTTACCAACCCAATCCTTTCCGAAGTAGTTCCCTCTTCTTTTCCTAAAACCATTCCCCACCTAGATTCTCCGACCTTCAATCAATTGCAAAAAATGCTTTAAAATAGGATTTCGATGCTTTACTCGCCAAACCGCAGAAAGCGTTGTTCTTTGTTGAATTTCATTCAACTCAATAAATTGAATCCCTTTGAGATGGGACATCTGCAAAGACTTTGGAACAATGGAAATACCAAAATTATTTTCAATCAATTTGTAAATAGAGGTGGCATGAATCGTATTGTGGGTAACGATGGGTGTAAAGCCACTGTCATCAAAAATCTGCATTACTTTTTCATAATAAGCAGGGCTGTATTTGGGATCGAATAAAATAAACGAGACTTCTTTGAGTTGAGAAAGATGTTTAAAATTCTTGGCATTGATCGGGTGTTTTTTGGGCAACACCAAACAAAAGGGCTCTTCCAATAGCGGACAAATTTCCAATCCATTGGGCACTCTTTCTAGGCGTACAAAACCTACATCAATATCTTGAGATAAGAGTCCCTCAATTTGTTTTTGATTGTCCATCTCCGTTAGACTAAACAACACCTTGGGATGTTTCTTTCGAAAAGTAAGTAGAAGTTCTGGAATAACCCCTTGCATGGCGGAGCCAACATAGGCGAGTTTTAGATCGCCCAAGAAACCTTCTTCCAAGAGTTTGGCTTGCTGAACAATCTGATCCAAACCTTTCATATGCTGACTCAATTCTGTTTGAAGAAAAAGACCAGCTTTGGTCAAAGCAACTTTCCGGTTGTGCCGTTCAAAGAGTTGGATACCGAGGCCATTTTCCATTTCTTTGATTTGTCGACTCAAGGCCGGCTGAGAAATAAAGAGCCGTTCCGCCGCTTTTCTAAAATGTAAATCTTCTGCCAATGCCACAAAATAGCGACAATGCCTTAGTTCCAATTGATAACTCATAATTATTAAATCCTTGTAGAAAGATACTTTAAGACATCAAATATACTCAGATTTTTATAAAAAGATTTGGCTAGAATTTTAATAATAAA
>CAYQRA010000275.1:0-8423 GCA_964419315.1 uncultured Saprospiraceae bacterium
GTTTTGATGATCTGCATCACAACTTATTTATGAACATGCGCGCTTCCTGGACTGGATTTAGCGGGACTCCTCGCAACTACTCTATCAACTATAATGGTCCGATCAGTCGGAGCCTTGGATTAGGAGTGATGGTCTTTTCAGAAAATATTGCTTCCCTAAATCGAACCAGAGCTCAGTTGAGTTACGCGATTCGTTTTAAAGCCAATGATTTTAAAATCAGTGCAGGGGTTTCTACCGAATACCACCGAACTCGATTGGATAATAATATTGTGTCTAGTGCCGTTCCTGGCCTTTACGATGGGGGAGATGAAATTGTAGAAAATCTAATGGCCGGTGAATCTAATTTCGATGCTTCTCTAGGAGTCTATGGTGCTTATAAAGAGCAAATATTTTTTGGCGTAGCATTGCCTAGTTTGGTTAGAAATCGATTGGATCAAATCGAAGGCTTGGGAGGAGATATCAACTTTTTGGTAAATGTAGGTGGAAAATTTCCACTTCCTGACACCAAGGTGATGTTACAACCTTCTATTTTGTTGAAGCAAGTACGATACTCTCCTTTGTTGACGGATATCAATATGTTGGCTTCTTTCTTAAATGAACAATTGATTACTGGGGTATCTTACCGAGCAGGTGCAGGCGGTAGCCTGGGACTTACCTTAGGAACCAAATACAATGCGCTTCGCCTCTTGTATTCTTATGATATCTTTCTCGATGAATTCCAAAGCTATAATGCAGGTTCCCACGAGATCACGATTAACTTTAATTTTGACCGAAAAAACGGCGGTTTCGACCGCTCTAAGAAATATAGAAAGTAATTCTTTCGAAAGAATTTTTTAACAATTGGTTTTTGGGATGGCCTCTCTTCGCTTTCTAGTGGAGGGGGGCTTCTCTTCTTTGAGTTTGGCTAGTTTTTTGATCTATTAATCGAATAAATAATATTTACGATATCTATTTCAGACAACTTGTATTATCCAAGAACGAAAAAAAATCACAACAAAAAAAATAATATGAAGTACGCTTACTCGCTTTTAGTCATCCTATGTTTTAGTATCAATTCTGCGTTTGCCCAGATTACCCTCACCAAAGCCAATAAACTGATCCTTGGCGAAACCTATACCTCAATTCTTGTTGATGAGCCAAACTTCGATGTTGGAGATGCTGGCGCTAATATCACTTGGGATTTTTCTAATCTAACAGAATTATCGACTTCTACCGCTCCTCTGGTTGATCCAGCCACTTTATCCAATGGGAATCTTTTTCCTCAAGCGACAGCGGGGGCAGAAGAAGGAGGGACAGAGGCGTATTACTACCAAGATGATACGGGGATGGGTTTTTATGGAGCAGTTACTTCTACGGCAAGCGTTGTCTATACAGATCCACAAGATTGGATTCGATTTCCCATGACTTTTATGGATAGCTTTACCGATGATTTTGAAGGAACGATCACGACTTCAACTAGTTTCGTTCGAAAAGGAACGGCTGAAGTAGTAATAGATGCCTATGGAACTTTAATTACGCCAGCCGGTACTTTCGAAGACGTTGTACGGGTATACACTTATATGGATTATGGGGATGAATTTGGCGGAACAGAACTTTTTGAGTATATCGAAACCCGCTATCTATGGTATGACGTTCGTAGTGGTTTGCCTTTATTCACCTATGCGGATTTAGAAGCTTTTTCAGGTAACACGATCACTGTTTCTTATCTCGAGGCGAGTCCGCTAAATACTCGTTCTCTCTTCGCTGAAGATCTTCAACTAAATGTTTTTCCAAACCCAACGAGTGATTGGTTGACCCTTGATTATTCTTTGACCGATCAATCAGAGGTTGGAATTGCGGTGACTAATTTATTGGGACAAGAAGTTTTACAAGTTTCTCAGCAACAAGAAAACGCTGGATCGCACCAAAGTCAAGTTGATGTTAGCGCTTTGGCGACGGGGACTTATTTTGTAAGAATCACAATAGAGGAGAAAGTAGCGACTTATAAGGTTTTAGTAGAAAGATAAAAAATCGTAATTGTTATCCTTCGCGGATTCCTAAAGCGATGGCTAAAGGCTGTTATTTCCCAAAATAACGACCTTTGACCATCGCTTTTCTCTTTTTATAAGCTCCATTTCTCCTCTTTTTGCTCCAGAATATCCCTATTCCACAAAAAATATTGCCCCCAATCAAAGTATTTTTTATCCAATCAAATCAATTCGCAAAGTATAAAAAGGATTACTTATAGATAGTATGCTGATAAAAAGGGCTTTACGAATAGCAAAAAAATACAAGTCGGAAATACCTCTTAAATGGTATTGAGCTGCAAGCTAAAAGCGCCCATATTTGTGTTGTATTTAATCGCAAGGCTTAGTAGAAGCGAACCAACCAAAACTTACATTTTTTCTCCCACCCATTTTTTTCTCCCTTTTTAAGTCCTTTTGAGACAAGGCATATATTATATTCTTGAGCATAACAGATAGCTTAGTAGAAGCGAAACCAACCAAAACTTATTCCTCCAACTTACACAACAACATTTTTATATACCTACATTAAAGGTATCCGATTCATCGGTTCATTCCGAAGACAAAAACAAAAACTAGGGCTTTCTTCTGACTACTGCTTGGGGGACAGAACATAAACAAAAACTGTGGACCAAATTATTTAAAATACCACAGCATAATTGAAATTTGGTCCTTACACATATTCCTTTTTGACCCACTATTTTCTCCGGGTTAATCCTAGCTACTCGTTCCAGAGTACTAAAGGACTTGCTGTGATCTTATCTCTTTTCCTTTTTACTTTATCTTTTTCTAGCACAATCAGCGCCCAATGTGTGGTTTCTTGTAAAAGTAGCCTCAATGTATCACTGGGCCTCGATGGCACCTCTGTGATGACGCCAGGCATCCTACTAGTCGATCCTGATTGTGATCCGGCGGATTTCTCGGTAAATATTACGGATGGACAAGGAACGTCTTATGGGAACACCGTCACCTGCGCGAATATCGGACAGACCCTAACCGCTTTGGTTACTCAAACCGCGACGGGCAATGCCTGTGCGACCACTCTTCAGATCTATGATTATTTACCCCCTTTTCTAACTTGCAAAGACACCACCATCCTATGTGTGGAATCTATTTTGCCAAGCACTACGGGGTATCCTGAGGTAATCGATAATTGTTCTGATCTCAATAGCAGCGACCTCAGCTATACCGATGAGGAAATTGATCTTGCCTGTTTTTCTCAACACAACGGAGATTCCATCACTGCCCATATTGAAAGAACTTGGACGGTTTTTGATGACCAAAATAATAAGAAAACTTGTGTGCAAAATATCTATTTGAAAAGGGCTACAATTGATGATGTTGTTTTTCCTGATGACCGCAATGGTTTTGATCAACCAGTAGTAGATTGTAGCGAAGATCCTTACAGTCTAGGCTTGGTCGGAGAACCTACGATCAATGGCAAACACATTGACCTCAATGGCTACTGCGAATTTGTGATCAGCTATACCGATCAATTGGTGCCGCAATGTTCTCCTGCTGGCTTTACGATTATTCGTACTTGGACGGTCATTGACTGGTGTGCGGATGAATTCGAATTGCATGCGCAAATAATCAAAGTAAAAGACCAAACAGCACCTGTCATTAGTTGTCCTGCGGACATCACCGTCGGTACCAATGTAGATGATTGCAATGGTGCGGTGCTACTTCCTGATGCTTCTGCAACAGATGATTGCAGCGCCTTTACGATTAGCCCTTCTTGGGCTTTTGGAACTGGTAATGGTCCTTTTGGAAATGTGCCTTTGGGAACACACGTGGTCACTTATACCGCAGAAGATGCTTGTGGCAATGAATCAATTTGTACCATTAATGTAACGGTAGTCGATAATGTTCCGCCAACTCCTGTTTGTAATCCATTAACCATTGTCAATCTGACGACCAACGGTACTGGACTATTGAATGCCACTACCTTTGATGATGGCAGTAATGACAATTGTGCTTTGGACGAAATATTGGTGAGTAGAAATGGGGTTGATTTTTATCCAAGTTTATTTTTGGATTGCAATGATTTGGCTTTATCGCCTTTGGATTTGACGATGCGGGTCTATGATGCTGCTGGCAATTATAATGAATGTTCGGTGCAAGCGATTGTAGAAGATAAATTATCGCCAATTTTGGTTTGTCCAGCTACGGCTTATTTGGAATGTTCGGAGGATTATCAAGATTTGGCCTTAACCGGACAAGCTTTGGTACAAGACAATTGTGAATTGGACACCGTTTATTTTTCGGATCAAGTACAAGTCAATACTTGTAATGTTGGACACATCATTCGTACTTGGACAGGAGAAGACAAATCTGGAAATACGACGAGTTGTATCCAATGGATTTATTTGGAAGATAATACGCCTCTAAGCGTTAGTAGTTTTCCCAATAATTATAGTACAAGTATTTGCGGATTTGATTTTGATCCAAGTATTACTGGAAATCCTGTTTTGGATGGAGAAGACTGCGAATTGCTTTATGTTGGGTTTACGGATGATACTTTGAATATCGCTTTGCCTGCTTGTTTTGTCATCAATAGAAAGTGGGAAGTCATCGATTGGTGTAACCACGATCCGAACGCCAATCCGGTCACAGGATATTGGACCCATACCCAAATACTTACCGTCAACGACATGATAGATCCTGTTTTACAAAGCCCTGCTGATATTACGGTCGGTAGCTTTTCTGCAAATTGCGGAGGGGCCTTTGTGGGTTTAAATATGGCTACTGCAACGGATTGTAGTCCCAATCTTTCGATCAGCAATAATTCTCCATATGCCAATAGCAATGGTGCAGATGCCAGTGGAATTTATCCGGTCGGGAGCCATGTGGTTTATTTTACGGCACAAGATGGCTGTGGAAATATCACTAGCGAATCGGTGAACATTACGGTCGTTGATTCTTTGGCTCCACAGGCTATTTGTTTGGATGGAATCAGTTTGACGATTGATGCTAGCGGAAGTGTAGATTTGTTACCAATGATGTTGGATGGTGGAAGTTCTGATAATTGTACGGCAGCAGGAGATCTAATTTTGTCGGTGTCTCCCTCTACTTTTACTTGTGATGATTTGGGAAATAATAGTGTGGCCTTACAGGTGATGGATGCCAATGGGAATATTGATATCTGTGTTGCAAATGTAAATATCCAAAGCAATATGGGGGCTTGTCCTTTTATCCAAATTGGTGGCGGTATTGAAAAGGAAAATGGTATACCGGTTGGTCAAGTGAAGATGTCGATTAGTGGCGGTGCTTCGCAAGAAATGATCACTGGAGCAGACGGAGCATATGCTTTTGAAAATTTGCCAGAAGGAATGAATTACTCGATTGCTCCTTCCAAAAATCAAAGGGCATCTAATGGTGTTTCGGTTTTGGATTTAATCATGATTAGCCGACATTTAATCGGGATGGCTCCGATCACTTCTCCTTATAAAATAATTGCTGGGGATGTAGATAATAATCAGAAATTATCCACGCTTGATATGATTTATATCCAGCGTATGATCTTATATATTGATACCGTTTTTGCCAATTCTCCCTCTTGGCGTTTTGTAGATGCAGATCATGTATTTTTAAATCCATCCAAACCTTTTAGTTCTACTTTTCCTGAGACATTGGAGTTGAATAATCAGGCAGAAGATTTATTGAATGGAGATTTTGTAGCGATCAAAATGGGAGATGTCAGTGGGAATGCCAACCCATTGAATGTGCAACAAGAAAGTTCAAGTCGTGGAGCAGGGGAAGCACTTACTTTTGTCGCAGAGGATCAAGATTTTACGGAGGGCGAAGAAATTTCTGTCCCAGTAAAACTAGAAGCGATGGATGATTTACTGGGTTTTCAATTTACGATAGAATTTGATCCAGAGACCTTGGAGTGGAATGGATTGGATATTGAAGATTTGGGCGAGCGATTTAATATGAGTCAAGAAAATTTTGGTTTTAATTTTCAAGAAGAAGGATTGCTTACCGTGGGATGGTATAGTATGGAACCCGTTTTGATTTCGGAAGAAGATTTGTTTTTGTCTTTAAAATTTAAAACTAAAAAGGCTGGCTTGTTAAGTGAAGTGCTAAGTATTGGTTCTGCTTTGACCGCGGCGGAATCTTATCAAGATGGGGTAGGGGTATTGGAGGTAGCTTTGACTTTTAAAGCAATTGAAATAGAAGCAGATACAGAGATGACGGTAGAAGCATTGAGGAATTTTCCGAATCCCTTTCAAGCAGAAACGACAGTGTCTTTTAGCAGTAAAATTAGACAAGCAGGAACACTAAGAATTTTTGACAGCAGTGGAAAAGAAGTTTTTCAGCATGCTGAAAATTTTGCTCCTGGGCAATCGCAGGTTAGGATTGATGCGGAGGAATTGGGGCTAGGAAATGGGCTTTACTATTATCGTTTGCAGATGGAAAATGGTCGGGTAGAAGTTGGGAAAATGATGCGGATTGGGTCTGGTGAATAAGGAGTCAGGATAGAGAAATCCCAATAAAGTAGTAAGAAAATTTTATAAATTTATAATTAGTATATGATAATTACCATTTTAAGGGTAAGCATTTCTAACAGATTAGTTGTAAATTAATAATAAAAAAATATGCTACTTAATCTACTGATTGTCTTGTTTTTGGTGATGGTTTTAAAAGATATTGGAACCCACCACTCTGAAGGAAATTTCTAAAATCCTTATAAGAAACACTTACAGAAATTAGACCGAGCCATGAGAACACCACTCGCAATGGCGGCACTGATTTCGCCCAAAAAAATAGGAACAAAAACAAACACTATGATTCCAAAAGCCTGGGAACGAATCGAGGATCAATCTTTTTAACCAAACGTAAAAATCCTTTCTCAGGCTTTTTTTTCTTTCTACCTTAATGCTTTTCTTTTTATTTTGAAAAATAGCCTTACAGAAAAAATTAATGATGGTGATGCTGATGCGCTCCTCCAGATTTTTTCAAACTAAAGCTATTGGCATTTACCAATTTCGCAAGACCAGATTCTTCTACAATTTCATAAATTTTATTGATTTCCAAATCACTAATGTTGTCCACTGTTTGTGAAACATGTGGCCATTTGATTTCCACTTCCTTAATCTTTGTGGCTTTGCCTAAGCCAATTTCTTGCTGAATACTTGATGCTCCAAAACTACCTCCGGTACCTACGGTCGAATAAAAAACAGCCTCTTTTCCATTGGCCTGCTGCGTCGTGATTTTTATCCGAGCACCAAGCGCCATTCGATTGGCATTCTTGCCTTCTAAACGCAGTGTCACCCAGCTATTTTTATTGCCCAAAGGATTTTCAAAAAGGGCATTTTGAAAAACATCTCCTTCATAAGCACCACCCATGATAGCGTAAATATCTTGATCTCCATCATTATCAAAATCGCCAAAACCAATACCATGGCCTTTTTGGATATGACCAAAACCTCCGGCAGAAGTGACGTCAACGACGGACTTCCCACCTTGGTTGATAAACATTCTATTGGGGACAATAGAATTGAAACTAGGATCGCCAGTACCTAGGTAAAAATCTAAAAAGCCATCATTATTAATATCTCCAAAATTGGATCCCATCGTTACCATGGCATCTTTTAATCCATACTTATTACCCACTTCGGTGAAGGTATTGTCTTGATTGTTTAAAAATAAATATGGACGTTTTACTCCTTTTTGTCCCATGCTATTATTGGCAAAAAGAGCCGCTGGAGAATCAGCTCCTGATACATAATCAGAAACGAAAAGATCTTCCCAACCATCATTATTAAAATCAAAAAACCAGCAGGGAAAACTAACTTCAGGTTCTTCCACTTTTGCAAATTCAGAGACATCAATAAATCGAAGTTCATCTGTTTCGCCACTATTCATCATCAATTTATTCTTGCTTTGAGAAGAAGAAAAATAGAGGTCCGGAAAACCATCATTATTGAAATCTCCACTGCTTAATCCTTTGGTGAAACCAGCAGCAAGTAGTAAGCCAGAACTAGTCGCTTGATTGCTAAAAGTTCCGTCTCCATTACTGATAAATAATTCTGGTGGTGCCTTCACCCCTGGTGATTGCTCATTGCCAATCGCTAAGTCCAACCAACCATCCAGATTGAAATCTGCCCAGGTAGCCGTCTGAGTAGGGTAGCGAGAAAGCAAGCCTGCTTCGATCGTAACATCCGTAAAGGTACCATCTCCATTATTGCGGAGCAGAGAATTTGGAATGCCTCCTTCGGTATTCAACCAAGCTCCGCGAAGGATCAATACATCTGGATAAGTGTCGTTATTATAATCCGCATGGATGATATTTAATCCACCGATGATTCCAGTCAGATTGGCCTGGTCTGTTCGATCTTCAAAGGTGCCATCTCCCTTGTTTATCCGCAGTTCAATTTGGTCGCTAAAGCCCCAAGAAGAAGCCATGATGTCGAG
>CAYQRA010000276.1:0-8416 GCA_964419315.1 uncultured Saprospiraceae bacterium
GAAGAAAACTACTTAAAAAGTAACAACATGGATATTTTTGATAAATTTAGAAAAGACAAAGGCCCTCTCGGAAAATACCAAGAAATTGGAGAAGGCTATTACATGTTTCCAAAGCTGGAAGGAGAATTGGGAAGTCGAATGACTTTCAACGGCAAAGAAATCATTTGCTGGAGTGTCAATAATTACCTCGGATTGGGTAATCACCCAACAATCAGAGCAGTAGATGCACAAGCAGCTAAAGACTGGGGAATGGCTTATCCAATGGGAAGTCGGATGATGTCAGGAAACACTCAAAAACATGAAGACCTAGAAGCAGAGTTGGCTGATTTTGTTTCTAAAGAAAGTGCTTACCTCCTCAACTTTGGTTATCAAGGAATCATGTCTGCGGTAGATTCCTTATTGGGTCGCCACGATGTTTGTGTTTATGATGCTGAGTGTCATGCTTGTATCGTAGATGGCGTAAGAATGCACGCTGGAAAACGATTTGCTTTCCAACATAATGATATGGCTAGTTTGGAGAAAAACCTCAAACGTGCTCAGGCAATCGTAGAAAAAACCGGTGGTGGAATTCTCGTGATTTCTGAAGGAGTTTTCGGAATGCGCGGAGACCAAGGTTTACTCAAAGAAATCGTTGCACTCAAAAAAGATTATAAGTTCCGATTGCTCGTCGATGACGCACATGGTTTTGGTGTTTTAGGAAAAACCGGAGCGGGTGCTGGAGAATTACAAGGCATACAAGATGAGATTGATGTATACTTCGCTACTTTCGCCAAATCTATGGCTAGCGTTGGCGCTTTTCTCGCTGGCGATAAAGATGTCATCGATTTTCTAAAATACAATCTACGTTCTCAGATATTTGCCAAGTCTTTACCAATGCCATTTGTAGTTGGTGCTTTCCAACGATTAAAAATGCTACGGGATGATCCTTCGCATAAAGCAAAACTTTGGGAGAATGTAAATGCCCTACAAAACGGCCTGAAAGAAAAAGGTTTGGACATTGGCAACACCAATAGTTGTGTCACGCCAGTCTATATGCACGGTAGTGTAGAAGAGGCCATCAACTTGGTATATGACCTCCGGGAAGTTCACCACATCTTCTGCTCTATTGTTGTTTATCCAGTTATTCCAAAAGGAATGATTATTCTACGATTGATCCCAACGGCAAGTCATACGATGGAAGACATCGAAACTTCGCTTGTTGCTTTCGAAACCATCGCTGGAAAACTAAAAGCAGGAGAATATCAAAAAGAAGTAATTCCGATGCAAGAGAAAATGAATGCTTAATTCTTTTTGCATTTATCCAAATAAAATAGCATAAAGGCTTCGCTTCGGCGGAGCCTTTGTTGTTAAATAATGAAAGCATAAATTCCTTATTAGGAGTACTTGTAAATTCAATTCCTACCCACCTTTAGCCACCATCGCTTCTACTTCCCCCCAAGCCCCAATCAAATCCGTTTCATTAACCCGACTCTTCCAGCCCGCCTGCGGATGCGCTGCGATATACTTCGCCAAGCTCCGTTGCTGAGGAGATAAAACAGCTTCCGGTGATTGGCGATTCGCCAAAAGGCTATTCACCCGAGCGGCTTGCAATTGTGTCATGGGCACATATTGATACGGCGTATGCCCCAGGTAATATTTAGGATCTGCATCTAGGCGAAATTTTCCTGTTTGGTCAATTTTATTGTTACCCAGAACTTGGGCGGCCTGCGCCTTTTGTTTTTGATCATCTACAAATACCCGATCCGCACAGCCCGTCTTTGCACCATGTTCCACCAAATCAGAAAGACTAATCGCCTCTGGATCATATTTCACTTTGACCACTTCCCTACCATTCATAAAACCCGCCTGCGTTTCAACCACGCCGTCCAAATGTCCTAGATTTTTTTCGCCACTCCAAAAGCAATACATGGATAAATTCGCTTCTTCCAAGCCATTTTGTCGAGCCGTCAATTCTTCGTGGAGCAATTGTAAATACGGTGGAATTTCTGTTCCATTTATTTGCAAACTCAACACCATATTCGTCACCAAACCTGCTAGTGTATAATTGCCAGAAAGTCGAGGAACGATATTTTCCTGATTGTTTCTGATGATTCTCACCACGGGATTATTCCAAGAAGGTTCCCCAAAAGCTTTGAGGACTTTGGCATCAGCTCCAGATTTATTATTGTGAATGGCCAGTGGAATAAAAAGACTTTCGATTGCTTCCACGACCAAAGGATGACTCAACACCTCGCTCCCATAATGGCGGCAAGTGCTGCACCCCGGAACTTCTTGAAAAAGCAAAAAGATAGGTTTATCATTGGCCTTGGCCTGTGCTTTGGCTTCGGTTAAATCGCGGAGCCAATGGACTTTTCCAAGCTCGACAGGATTGTCATGCCCTGCTATGGCCAAAGGTGTAGGGGCAAGTATTTCTTGCTTATCTATCTGGACAAAGACCCAAGCAAAAATGGTAAAGGGAATTAGAAAAAAATATTTCATATCTAATTTATTTTGAAGCATCGTTATTGGATACCATAACTATAGAACTCCTAAAAAGATACGAATGTTTTTTCAGAAAAAGGAAAGGAGTAATTCTTGTCGGTATCCTTACCATTTGGATAATTAGGGTTGAATAAAATCCGCAGGATCTTGATTCGCTCCATTGACCAATACTTCGTAATGCAAATGCGGGCCCGTCGATGCGCCAGAGTTTCCGACGGTTCCAATCACTTCTCCAATTTTTACTTGCTGTCCTTCTACCACTTTTATTTCATGAAGTTGCGCATAAATAGATTGGTGTTCTTCATCATGTTGGAGGACAATGTGATTGCCATAACCCGTATCCACTCTGACTACTTTGATCACTTCTCCATCAGAGGTCGCTAATACAGGTGTACCAATCGGTGCGACGATATCAATTCCTTTGTGCATCTTTTTTTCTTTGTGAATAGGATGCATTCTAAGACCAAATCCACTGGAAATTTTATACTTCCCTCCAATAGGAGAAATACTAGGCGGCTCCGCATTAGTGGCCCAATAAATAGATGGAATGGCCAATAGCAAACTGAGAATAAAAAGAGAAAAAGTTTTCATTAGGTGATGTTTTTTTCGGGTGACTAAAAGGCTTTGTTGTTCTATCTTCTGAAATTCACGATCTGCAAAAAGGGCAAAAGTTGTGGCCAAAGCTTGGTCGAAAGAATAGCCTGCCGCCATTTCTTCTTCCACTCCACAACAAAGGTGATCCAAAAATTCCTCTTGCAGAGGTCTATGTTTCAATTGCTCCGCTTCTAAGCGGTCAGCAATCAAGTCGATTTGATCTTCATTGAGTACAGACATAGGTTAGGTCTTTTTTGGCTTTCCACCGATGATCAATTGCATGGCATCCAGAAAAGAATAAAACTCTTTAATCTTATCAACGATTGCAGTATTTCCGGCGGGAGTCAGGCTATAGTATTTCCGCATACGCTTGCCGACCATCACGCGTTCTGTCGTGAGCAGTCCATCTGCCTCTAGTTTGTGTAAAGCAGGATACAGCGCTCCTTCGGTGAGTAATATTTTGCCTTGGCTTTGTTCTTTTACCTGTTGGGTAATTTCATAACCATACATTCTTCCATTTTGAGAAAGCAATTGTAAAACGATGGTTTGGAGGTTTCCTTTGAGTAGTTGTTTTGAGTACATACACAAATATACCTAAGAATCTTTGGTATGCAAATTTTTACCTAAGAATCTTTGGTATTATTTCTTGATACTCTTTCCCCTTTGCGACTTATTGACTAAAGTCAATGACATTGAAGTCAAATTATTTCAACTTTGTAGCAGACAAATAATCAAAATGAAATAGCATGAAATTTAGTGACATCAAGGCTCGATTAATTGGGGTATTAATCATTCTTCCTTTTTTCTTTTATGGTATTGGAAATAATTTATTGGAATCGAATTTCGTTTTGGAAGATTTACTTTTCCTAAATAAGACCGAAATTAGTATTGGGGTATTATTGGTCCTCACCAATTCGATAGCCATCGTGGGAATTGGTATTTACTTCTTTCCATTATTAAAAAAATATCGACCAGATATAGCCCTACTATATTTGTGCACAAGATTGGCAGAGGGACTTATCTTAGTTTTAGGAATGTTGGTTTTGGTAGCTTTAGTTCCACTGACCAACGACTCTAGTTTATCCGAACAAATTGCGCTTGATTTCCAAAACCTTCAACTTTTTGCATTGAGGTTTCACGCATATGCTTACCAAATCGCTATGCTGATATTAGCCATTGGTAGTGGGCCTGTTTTTTATTTATTGTATGAAAAAAAATTGGTTCCAAGTTACTTAGGCATTTGGGCTTGCCTAGGTTATGGACTCTTAATGTTGGGTTGTATTCTTGAAATCTTAGGATACGAATATGGACTTTTACTATCGATCCCTGGAGGCTTGTTTGAACTTTACTTTGGAATCTGGTTAATCCTTGAGCGTTTTAATAAGTAGGTATTACCTCTACTTTCTTTTACTAATCCTATTCCGAATTCTACTCAAAGATTCCGGCTTCACCCCGATAAAACTAGCCAGTTGGTATTGTGGTACCCTTTCCAATAAGTCTGGCCTAGTTTCTTGTAGTTTTAGGTATCGCTGTTCTGGAGAATCCGTGATAAAAGAAGACATCATTTTTTGTTGTTTCGCTATTTCTTTTTCCAATATCATTCTAGATAGCTCCTGAAACTTTGGAAACCGAGCCAGCAAACGATCTCCTCTTTCTGAATCACCAATGACCAAATAGCAATCCTCTGTACACCTTAAGTTATAAGCCGCAGGTTTCTTTTCTAAAGGACTACTGGTAGAAATAATCCATTGTTCTTCGGTAAAAAAGTTAGCGGTTTTTTCTTCTCCATCAATGACATAAAATTGTCGAACACATCCTTGCAAAACAAAATAAGTGATCTCCGAAAACTGACCTTCCTTTAGTAAACTCATTCCTTTCTCAAATTTCTGAATCTCCATATCTTCAGCAATAGCATTTCTCTCTTCTGCCGACAAAGGAATAAATTTGGAGAAGTAGTCTAACAATTTTTCAGTCATACATTTTGAATTTGATGATTGGACTTTTCAACAAGGTATCAAAAAAAAAGCCTATTCGCAGCAGCGAACAGGCTCTTTTATTAGCTAGGTTGGTATAATCTTATTTCTGAGAAGCTCCTTCCACTTTTACCAATTTAGCAGGAGCAGCAGCATTACTTGCACTTGCTTTTGCACTTTTGCTACAAGATTTTTTAGCCGCACAACATGCTTTCTTAGCAGAAGTACCAGCACCGGTAGTAGTCATCGCAGCACTTTTAGCCGCAGCACCTTTGCTACAAGATTTTTTAGCCGCACTACTACATGCTTTCTTAGCAGAAGTACCAGCAGATCCAGCTACTGTTTTAGCAGTCATTGTTTGACCAGCTCCTTCAGAAGGAGAAACGTTTACAAATTTACCAGACTTGGTGCAAAACTCAACATTCGCGTAAGAAACTTTACCAGATTGAGAACAAACATCTTTACGTACATAAGAAACAGTACCAGATTTTTGACAAACTCTCTTTTGGATATTGATGTCTGCAGCAGCTACATCAGTAGCAGATACAGTAGTCGCAGCCGTCTTAGCTTTTGACTTTGAACACTGAGCATTTACAGTGAAACTTACAACTCCAAGTAAAGCAAATAGTAAAACAAATTTTTTCATGACGAGTATAACTTTTAGGTTAATTAAATTAATATATCATTTTAAAGGACACTATCCTTCCAAATCTACTCAAATAAACAGGGGAAAACAATGCCGTCCTTACACCTTAAAGTAATTTTAACATTTTGTTAAGGCTTTTCCTATCTATTTGTCTCGATCTCTACTCCTGTTTATTAAGACCGATTATTAGAACTTCGTCACTTTTCGGGTAACGGCATTTTGTCCATCTTTCACCGTCACTAAATATAAGCCACTATTATAGTAAGAAAGATCAAATTGAAATTGCTCATCGCTTACATTATTCAAGGTACGAGTCTCTAAAATACGCCCTGTTAGGTCTTGTAGAATCACTTCTACTTCCTCTTTAGTATCTGTAAACTGGAGATTTACAGATAATTCACCATTGGTTGGATTGGGATAGAGTAAAATGTTATCCACTTCCACAACTTCTTTATCTTCTGTGTCAACTAGACCAGTATTAACAATTTTAATGTTATCAATCTGCATCGCATAGCGATCCGCTGGACTAAACACGTGAAATCCTACACTGACATTGGCATCCCATTGATTATAAAAACGCAGGGTCGCCTGCTGGTAATTGGGAAAATCATTGCTCACGGGGTTAAATTGCCAATCTGTAGATGGCACCTGAAAATCTGCTGAACTCTGATCAAAAGAAAATCCAACTTCAAAGGCTTCCTCATACAATTGGTTGATATCGCTGGCACAAGCATAAGAAAAAGTTAGTTCATAAATTTCATTGCCTTTGATCCGGAAACAGGGAGAAAAGAAATAATCATCTGCCGCAGCATTTGCGTTCCAAAGATAAAGTGCTAAACCCTGACTAGATTCGCCCCCATAGTCTACATTGGTATTGGCCAATTGAGTTAGAGACCAACCAAAATTATCTCCATTCGTATTTTCAATAACCCAGCCTGCCGTACTTTCACTCGCTTCAAAGCCCATCTCTAAATCATTAGTACTCAAATTAAGACATTCTACATTACAAGCGGTATTGGCATTGCCAACCAAGGCAGATCGAATACCCGTTAAAGTACTTTGCATTCTCTCCGTCTGACCTTTTGTAAATAAATTCATACAATTATCGTTGACATAATCCATATAATTCATATGCATATCAACAGAGCCACAGGAACTCAATCCGAAGCTTGGACAATTGAAATAAGGGGCAGCAGAATTGGGGGTATCCGATATTCCATCATCGCTACTACAACCCTCTGGATTTCCATTAGAGTCATTATCTCCCCACATGTGTTTCAGCCCAAGGTAATGCCCAAGTTCATGAGTAGCTGTTCGGCCACTATTGGTATTACTGATATAGCCAAAATTTTTATAGTTGAGCACTAGACCATCTCTATTACTTCCGACCATTGTTTGGGTTGGCAAGAAAGAATAACCCAAGATGGTTTGATCTGGCATTTGCAAGACCCAGATATTGAGATATTTTAAAGGATCCCAAATGGTATTGGGTTTGACGGTATTGGCGATATAACTAATGCTAGAAATACTATTGTACTGATTTCGAGTAATCCCGTTCGTTGGGTTTCCTGCGTCATCAATCGAGGCGAGACAAAACTCAATCCCTGTATCCGTAGCCAAGGTACCGTAATTTGATGGTGTATTAGAAGCATCCGCATTCATTCTTTGAAAATCTTCGTTGAGGCTTTCGATCTGTGAAAATATCCGAGCATCACTGACATTCGTTCCCTGACCAACAGACTCTCCTTTGTGGATAACGTGTACGACTACAGGAATGATAAAATTGGAGGATCTACTCTGCGCTTTATTCTGTTCCTCCAGATAAAATTCTTCTAACTCTTCCAATTCATATTGGTAGTTGGGATTGTCCAACATCAATTGCTGCTGGTATAAATCCTGTCCACATTTTTTTTGAGCCAAGAGGCTTGTATTTCCTATAAAAAGAAATAACAATAGAAAAGGAAATAGGTGTATCGCTTTGTTCATTTGAGAATATTTATTTTACTGTGGGTATTTTTAGCCTTGTAAAGCACAAAGAGTCATCGCATTAAAAGACAGAGAAATGCTTTGTTTGTTGAACGAATGGCCGACATTCCAAGTATTAAATCCAGTAAAAAGCAAGGGATTTGCCCGCTAGGTGACCTTTATTGAAGTATTTGGGAAGACCTATATTATCAATTTACAACATTTATTGCAAATTTCCTTCCAAGCTTTTGGATAATAGCGTATAGGAGACAGATTTGTCTAACAATAAACCAAGTAATCGGCAGTTCTAAAACCATGAAAGTTTCGCCAAGTTTAATCCTCCTATTTTCCTTAATTTTTATTTCTTCTACCAAGGCTCAAAAAGGTTCTTGGCATCTTTCCCTTGATTCAGGCCTTAGTCAAATTCCATCTTTTACTTCTGTATATTTTGAAAACGAAAAACCAGGTCTGTCCCTCCATTTAGGCGGAGAATATTCTAAGTCAATAAATAAGATATTGGGATTCTCAATCGGTTTAGGACTCAGTCATTATAGATCCAAAACATCTGGAGCTGGTTTTTATACGACCCGAAGTAATATTCCTGAAGGTTATGGAAACGGAAATCTTACTTTTAATAACCTCTTCGCCACGCTTCCTATTTTTTTGACCCTTAAATCTTCCTCTATGGAATTTGCCTTTGGGCCAGAATCTCTTTTCCAGATTTATGGTTGGGGCAAATCTCAAGCTAATTTCACAG
>CAYQRA010000277.1:0-8402 GCA_964419315.1 uncultured Saprospiraceae bacterium
TATCCGACTTTAATCCTTGTATGACTAGCGAATCTGCAAGTGGCTTGCTTGGCATTATTTATTGATTAGGTTTTAAAAAAGCAAAAGGTAATAATTATCTAGAAGGTTTTTTAATTCTGCGGAAAATTTGAGGAAGAATTTTATAGGAAATTTGAGATCGGAAAAATAATGTTTTGTAGAAGAAGTGGTGGTAAAATCTATATTGGAAAAAGAATATCCCTACTTTGGGACTTTTATACATAGGGTAGTGAGGACTAATGTGTTTGGAGGTTCTAAATAACTTAATTATATTTATACCTATTCTACTCAGAAGTAATTACAAATCTTTTACCAATCGTTTCCTAAAAGCACAGCAATGATCTACCAAATGTTGATCCATTGGCTTTCGGCTTTTATACCGTCTCTTATTACATACCCCAATTTTAGTTCTAAAAAAAGATAGGTTAAATTTGTTACCTTTTTTGAATCCATGACTTAGTCTGTTGATATACTAAATTTCTCAGTAGTCCGATTTTGAAAGTAGGTTCAAGAATAAGCCTTTCTAAGTGTTCTACTGAGCGATGTTATTTTCTTATTATTTTAAACTTTGGTTATGAAAAAAATTAAATTATTTACAACACTTTGTCTTCTAGGATTCTTTATTTTTAATGCAGAAATGGCTTTTGGTCAAATAGCAAAAGCAGTTAATACTCCCAAGTTTCCTTTCCCGGATATTACGAATGGTGGCCAGATTCTAGATGTAGAAGAAGAAGGGAAAATTCCTAGTCCTAACAATAATGGAAAGGATATCAAGTTGCATCCAGATAGAAATTGTAAGGTAAGATTAAGTTTTCATGTGTTTGCAGCTAATATAGAGGACAATTGGCCTAGTGGAGAGCCAATGACTTTGAGGTTTAAAGCCTTGGGTTTTACGGAATATTATTCTATTAATAGCGCAGGGTTTAATGATATACAACCAATAGCAAGTGATCCGATGCACCTTAATGTTACTACCATAGAATTTGATATGAGTGTACTTTGTGAACATCCGGGAATGGTCAATGGGCGCTTTGAGCTGGAACTGGCATTAGTGAAAACCCGAAATGTTAACCAATTATATCCTATCGCTGATCATTCCGCGGATGGAGAAATTTTTGCTTGTCAAAACTTTGCGGGTTGTGTGCCAGGAGGAGATAATCCTGACTTGATAAATATTTCTAGAAGAATTTTTGTATCCTGTGGTGTTACAGATTGTGAAGTAAATAATGCAGCGGAAAACCCAAAAGATCGTTCCCAAGAAGTTCAAAATGAACTCCATTCTTCTTTTGAATTAAGTCTTGCTCCCAACCCCGCGGCTGATTATACTCAGCTCAATTATTCCTTGGATTTAGCCAGCGAAGTCAACTATATTTGCTTTGATGCTACGGGTAAAAAAATAAGCGAAGCAAAGGATTGGCAAAACGCAGGTTTCCATCAAAAAAGAGTGGATACTGAGTCTTGGGCACCGGGGCTTTACTGGATTCAATTAAAAGTTGGGGATCAAGTAGAAACCAAGCGGCTTGTGAAATACTAATGAAATATAAAAATGGAGCAGTGCTTTTTCTCCTTGAAAAAGCACTGCTTTTTTGTAGCCTTTATCTATACTTAAAACTATGTGGAGGACGCTATTCTTTTTGCTGGGAATATTTGGAACTGTTGCGCTGACCGCTCAGGAGGCGGAACAAAGTACGGATTATAAAACTGGAAAAAGATTACTCGATTTATCGGAAACTTTCGCTGCTGACAGGGATAGTTTTTTTTTATTGCGCCAACAAGCCCTTCCTTATCTGGAAAAAGCCAAAGCGTGGGACGAATATGTCAACTGCCATAATGGGTTTTCCAATTATTTTTATCTGAACCATGATTTTGAAAAATTTCAAACTTCCGTTTTGAAAGTCATGGACTTAGCAGAGCAATATTTGAGTCCTACCGATGCAGCGTATGGTTTTGCGATCAATAACTGTGGAATGGCTTTTGCCAAACGCGGCGATTTTCGCAAAGGACAAGCGTACTATCTTCGCGCCTTACAAATCGCCTTAGATCGGGGAGATGATAAAAGTTTACTTGCCAATAATTATAGCAATCTCGGAAAAAACTTACGGAGAATGGGGGACTTTGAAGAAGCCAGTATTCATCTGCAAAAAGCCTTACGACTCAACAGAGATACTTTTGGGAGGACGCACCCGCAAACCGCTGCAAGTACCCTTTCTTTGGGACATGTTCTTCGCGATGCTAAAAAATATCAAGAGGCTTTAAAACATTACCGGATCTATTTGGCGATTAAAAAAGACAAAACCGTAACAAGCAAAAGAAGTAGAAACGATTTGGTGTATTGTTATCAAAGTATGGTTCGGATTTTTATAGAAACAGCAGTGAAAGACAGTGCACAGTTTTACTTGCAAAAAGTAATGCAATTGGAAGATGAAAAACCCAGTAGAAGGGCAACGCAATCTTACGAAATTTTAGGAAACTGGCATCATCAAAATCAAGCCTATGAGCAAGCGATTATTGCTTATCAGCAATCATTGGCTGCTGCCAATATTAGATACAAAACTTATGAGAAGCACGTTTTAAAAGCTCACGCTTTTTTTGAAATGGGAAGCACTTATTTGGCTTGGAAAAATCCAGATGCTGCATTGGAATCTTTTCAGGAAAGTTTGATTCGCTTGGCCTTTGATTTTGAGGCGAAAGAAACTACGGATAATCCCGAGATAGAAAACCTTATTTCCTTGCCCAAAGGATTGGAGGCCACTTTAGGAAAGGCCAAAGCCTTTTTTCTTAAGTACGAATTAGAAAATAACTTGGAAGATTTGCAACAGGCATTGAGGCATTATCGGTTGGCGGCAGCATTGGTGCAAGCGTTGAGGAAAAGTTTTATTGGTGAAAATTCTAAGCAAGAGTTGGGTAAGAAAGCCTTATGGGTTTATGGAGGTGCGATTGCGACTGCTTTGGCTTTGTATCAAATGGATGCAAAGGAGGAATATTTGGAAGAAGCTTTTTCTTTTGCGGAGCAAAATAAATCTATTCTGCTTTTGGAAGCGCTCCGAGAATCGAATGCTTTGATAAGTGGTGATATTTCTGAAGTAGATTTGGAGCGGGAGCGACAATTGCAAATTGATATTGCTTTTTATCAAAAGAAAATTGCCCGACTAAAACAAAAGCAAACGCAAAACGAGAATAGAAAAAATTGGGAAGCCAAACTTTTCGAATTAAGGCAAGCGTACCAAGGTTTGATTTCGGACTTTGAAAAGCAATATCCCAATTATTATGCACTAAAATATCAATATCAAATTGCGAGTGTTGCCGATTTGCGTAAAAGAATAATCGATGAAAACACAGCGCTTTTAGAGTATTTTATCGGGCACGAACAAAAATATATCTTTTGTATTACTCAAAATGAAATTCAAGTTTTTCCAATAGTATGGGCTGAAGACTTTAAACAAGTGATCGTAGAACTCCAACATTTTTTAGCCCATCCACCAGATAATAAAACCTTTAATACTTCTTGTCAAAACTTCGCCAAAACTTCTTGGGAAATATCCAAGACCCTCTTACAAAAACCACTACAGCAATTATCAAAAGAAATCAATGCTCTAATCATTATTCCCGATGATGTATTGGCTTTAGTTCCTTTTGAAACCCTGCTGTTGGAAGAAGCAAAATCACCAGTAAAAGATTTCTCGGTGAACTCTTTTGCTTATTTGTTGGAACGTTTTGAGATCAGTTATAATTTTTCTGCCACCTTATTGGCTAAGACATTTTCTACAAAAAACCGAACAAAAAAATTAAAACCATTCATTGCTTGGGCTCCTTCTTTTAATGATGAAAAATCATTGGCTCAGCGAAGTTGTGAAAATGATATCTTGTACACCCTCGATTGTAATCAGCAAGAAGTAACTGCAATTAGTACGCTGATGGGCGGAAAGACCTGGCTAGGGACCGCCGCAGATAAAGCTTCTTTTTTGGTAGAAGCGGAAAACTATCGTGTGGTACATTTGGCTACTCATGCCTGTAGTTCTACGGATGATTTTACGGAAAGTAAGATCTTTTTTGCAGATGATTTTCTCAGTTACAGAGATTTACAAAACCTCAATTTAAATGCAGAATTAGCGGTTTTGAGTGCCTGCAATACAGGGTCTGGAGAATTGATAAAAGGAGAAGGAGTAATGAGTTTGTCTAGAGGTTTTGTGTTGGCTGGATGTCCAAGTACCGTGATGAGTCTTTGGTCGGTGGATGATTGTACAACCGCTCAATTGATGCACGATTATTATCAAGGACTCGAAGAAGGTTTGCCCAAAGATCGAGCCATGCAAAAGGCAAAAAAGAGTCATTTGAGCCAAGCGGATAAGGTTTTTTCTCATCCGTATTATTGGGCTGGATTTGTTCAGACCGGCAATACTTTTCCATTACAAATGGATACTGGGTGGACTTGGTATTATCTTTTGGGCGCTTTTCTATTGATAGGCGGAGTATTTTATCTTTTGATGAAAAAAAAGTAACTCATCTTCCTGTCAGAAGATTCTTAGATCATCTACTTCGTACCAAGATCCCCCAATTGATTGTCTAGTCGTTCTAGCATTTTGGCCTTAAGTTCTTCACTACGAGTGATCTTTTTATTGATTTCTGCTTTTTTGACCTCGTCATCAGAAACAGTTTTTAATTCTTCTTGTAAATCTTTGATTTTCTTTTCCAAGTCGGCCAAACGTTCTTTGCGTTTTTCGATTGATTCTGCTTCGTCCGCCTTGTCGAAAATTAAATTTTCGGGAGCTTCGGTAGCAACTTTCACCTCTTCATGTTTTCTTACTTTTTTAGGAATAAAAATGGTGTCGCCAGTTGGCCGTTGATTCATAAAGCTTGGCGAAACGATTTCGATATTGGCTTCATGCAAGCTATCCAAAATCATCGCATTTAATCGTGATCGACGCGTCAAAACCGTTTTGATATCCTGCACCATTCCATACACGACATATAAAACAGAAAAGTCTCCTAGCTCCGTAATCCGTACAAAAGGATCTGTCAATTCCGCGTTAGTAGCTGCTTTGATTAAAGCTTTTTCTATTTTTTGTCGATTCACATCATAGCCCAGAGAAACCGTACCAGAGATAAAAGTACCCGAAGAACGAGTCACCTTAACCGGATTGTTGACAAGGTATAAATTGGGAATAGTGGTGAGGTCTCTATTTTCTGTTTGCAACTCGGTATGGAATAAACCGCGTTCCGTAATTCTTCCAAAATGCTCATTGACCTGAACAAAATCTCCTGGCTTAGAACTATTGATGATCCGCAACATAATCCCTGCCAAACCATTTCCAAAAAAAGTAGCCGAACTCAATGCCAATACCGCAGAGATAACAATTCCCAAGAGACTCGTGATCTGGCCACGTAAGCTGTCTCCCATGGGTAAAGCCAAAATTACGGCAATGGCCCCAACGAAAAATATCCCAAACAAAACAATGGATCGAATCAAGGTCCAATCACTTTTCCCCTTTGCTTGTTGGTCTAGTATTTTTTGTGCGAGGATATAAATTACATAAAAAGTAAAAATGGTAACCACGGTTCCGCTGAAGCTGAATATGTAATCGAGAATGGTTTGTAGCATGGTAAAGGTTAGATTCGTAAAAGTGGCCGAGCAAGATTAGTCTTGCCAAGATATTTATTATTAGACGGAAAAATAGGGTAAAGGCCACAATTATCTTTTCGAGAATAACAAATAGCCGGTAAGCATTTATTTTTTCACTTTATGGAAAAGGAAATACTTGGTCGCAATAGAATTTATGCTCGCGAATATTTTTAAGGATATTTTTTTGAAGAAAAAAAGATTCGGATATAGCGCCCCCAAAGAGGGAGGGTCCCACCCAGACCGCCACCGCCGGTTTCCAGCCTCTAGCGATTTTTTTGGGCAAGGCTTCGCCCTTAATCACTGGAGACCTTTCACCGCAAAATGCAGTTCGAATATTCGTCGTTCTACTTTACTAGTGGAAGTAGAAGATTTTCCTTCTTTTAGGAATTTGGATCAACGAATCGACACATAGACGCAAAAGGAGCTAGGATTCCATAAATTCATCAGAAAAAAATAGAGGTAAATAATTTAATGCATTGAAAATCAGCTCTTTGGGAATGAAAAATAAATGACCTTTATTTCCCCAGTAAATCCAACAGTCGATCCATGTCTACATAATCCCGAATCAAATCATTGGCCTTATCTACTTTCCAAGGAGTAGCGGTATTGATCTTTACTTCGATTTTATTGATGCGTTGATAAGCTCCCAATGTATCGAGTGAAGTGGTGATTACGGGTATTTCTTCCCGAATGAGATAGTCCTCATGCAAGTCATAAGACTCTAGTGGTTGTTCTACGCGACCATCTCCAGTGAGGATGACTCCAGAGAGTGGCGATTGTTTCAATTTTTTTCTAGTTGTCAATGCTTCGATCTGCTTGAGGGCTTGTCCGGCCCGTTTATAACTGACCACAAGGAGTAGGTGATGCGGATCTTTCATGTTTTCGATATCTTCAATCAAAGAACCTGGAATGATAGATTCTACTCGTTTTTTGAATCGATGATCATTCGCTAAGTATCGACCATTCACCGCTTTTAGAATCGTTTGCATGATTGGATTGGAAAGGGTTTTGGCATAAGGGACCAGACCCAAAAGAGGGATGTTTTTTTGTTCGAGGTATTTGCGTAAATATTTCTCGATTTTTTCCATTTTTTTAGGCAAAACCTTATTGATGATAACCCCAATAATTGGAACCTCTTGGGCCCGAAAATAAGACAAACAAAGATCAATACGGTCAATAGTATTGCCAATTCCTCCTTCTGCGATCAGCACTACTTTTGCTCCAACCATCTTTGCGACCTGCGCATTCGAAAAATTGACTACACGGCCGACGGCCGGATGTCCGGTGCCTTCATATACGGTTACCGAGCAATTTTCATTTAGAAAATTCGCCGCTTTAATGATGCGCTCTTTAAAATGAAACTGCGAAGGATCTTCAATAAAGGAAGTCGTCACTCCTCGGTGTAAAGTCACTGGACTATGGATCTCTGCGGTGAGCTGGAAACCCATAATTTTTGAAAATAGAAAGGCATCTTTGTCGACCTTCAATTTATCAACAGTGATGTGTTCTTGACCCACTGGTTTGCAATAGCCAAGTTTATCAATACCCATACTTTTGAGCGCTGCTACAATTCCTAGGGTAGAAGTTGTTTTTCCAATATGCTGACCTGTGGCGGCGATGTAAAGGCTTTTATTCATAGGTCTATTTTTATTTAAGGTAAAATGGTCGTTTCGAGTGGTTATTTTTTCTTAGGTTGAACCCTATTGATGTAATTTGAAAGTATAGGCGCTATTTCGCGAAAGTAATTATTTTCTAAGTTTTTGCAGAGAAACTAATAAATAAGGAAATACGCTTTTCCTTCGCTTACTTATCTTTGGCTCCTTTAAATCTGTAAAATAGTATCTTTTTCATAAAGTTTTAGAAAAGGGACCCGACAAAATCAAATTGTTAAATTCAAATCGCTTCTAAGAAAGGATAAGGGGCAAGTTTCATTTTGTACGAAAAAAGATAGGGCTAAAAGGAGGAACCATACGCTTGCTTTTACCGTTGATGAAGAACCGATACGTGTAGGAATAGATTCTTATAATTCATTTAAAATCCTAAAATATAAATGTCCACTCCATTTCCAGTCCTCCAAACTAAACGGCTCCAACTCCGAAAAATCGAAGCCTCCGACCAAGGAAAAATATTCGAAGGTCTTTCTCATCCCGATGTAATTCGATATTATGGGGTCTCCTATGATTCCTTTGAAGCGACCAAAGAGCAAATGGATTGGTTTGCTGCTTTGGAAAAGGAAAAAAATGGCCTATGGTGGGCGATCTGCCGAGCCTCGGACGGGACTTTCGTTGGGGCAGGTGGATTTAATAATTGGAGCCAAGAACACCAAAAGGCAGAGATCGGATTTTGGCTATTGCCAGATCACTGGGGGAAAGGCTATATGAGTGAAGCCATGCCCGTTATTGCTCAACATGGATTCGATGCGATGGAGATGCATCGCATTGAAGGATTTGTAGACCCCAATAATACTGCTTGTAAAAATGCCCTGAAGAAATTGAACTACACGCTTGAGGGAACCATGCGGGATTGTGAGCGAAAAAATGACCATTTTATTAGTATTAATGTTTATTCTAAATTGGCAAAAGATTAAGGTCAGGAATACGACTTAGTGTGTCTAACTTGTTATAGGTCACCATCTGCCAAAACGAGACTATTTCGTTAAACTTCTCTGCTCTTTTATTGTTTAAACCTTAGATATTTAAAGACCTTATTCTATAAAAAATGATTGATACCTCGCCTAGCAAAGCTTTGCTACTTTTCGAATCTA